>JAKCCX010000065.1 GCA_021838715.1 Pseudomonadota bacterium
TGCTGCTCGACACCCACGTCGCGCTCTGGGCGATCACGGGCAGCGCCAAGCTGCCGCAGAAGGCGCGCGCGTTGATCGAAGCGCCCCACGCCTTCGTGTGGGTCAGCGCCGCCAGCGTCTGGGAAATTGCGATCAAGCACGCGCTCGGGCGCGGCGACATGCCGGTATCCGGGCAGGACGCCGTGCGATATTTCCGTGAATCGGGGTATCGCCTGCTCGCGGTGGAGGCCGAGCATGCGGCAGCGGTCGAAGAACTTCCGCCCCACCATCAGGACCCATTCGATCGCATCCTGGTGGCACAGGCGCAGATCGAACCGATGCGCCTGATCAGCCACGATCCGATGATCGCCCGCTACGGAGATCTGGTCGTCGCCGTTTGATTCGCCACCGTTCGATGCGCGGGCGGCGGACTGATGATCTGCGCCGCCTGCCCCAGCAGTTCGTAGATCGCCAGCGAACCGTTGCAGAACGCGCCGAGGCCGGGCCGCAGGTTGTTCCACCAGCGCCCGGCAAAGAGCGGCGGCGGAATGCGCACCGGCGCCGGGATCGCGCGCAGCCCGGTGGCGGCGAATTCCCGCAACGCCCGCCGCATGTGGTTGTCGTCGGTGACCAGCACGATCGTCCGCACCCCTGCCGCCCGCAGGATGGGCGCGGAAAGCTGGGCATTCTCGCGCGTGTTGCGCGAGCGCGTCTCGAGCCAGCGCGCACCGACTCCGTAGTCGCCAATCGCGGCACGCTGCATGAGTTCGGCAATCGCACGGTGCTGCAGGCCGCCTTCGCCGCCGGTGAACAGCATCGGCAGACCGGTCTTCCTTGCCAGCAGCACGCCATAGCGCAAGCGCACCGCGGTGAGATCGCCGATCGTATCTTCCGCGCCGTCTTCCGGCGCGAAGCGGGTATCTCCGGACAGCACGACGATGGCCTGCGCCGCGCGCGCGTCGGCCAGGCGCAGCGGCGGATAGTCACCGGCGAGATCGGTGAGGGCGCGGCTCACCGGGGCGAGCGACAGCGCAAGAAAGAGCAGCGTCCCGGTCCACAGGAGTGCGCGGCCGGCCCTGGGTTTGCGGCGCAGCAGGAGCAGGCCGGCGACCAGCAACAGGAGTAGCGGGCCCGGCGGCACCAGGAAGACGTGCGCGGTTTCGCGCAGGGCGATGATCCAGTCGGACTGCATCCCAATCGGCTAACTACGTCGAAGGGCGTCCAACTTCCCCTGCACGAAGGCGTTGAGGCTGCCGAAGGTCGCGAACGTCGCGCCATCGAACTCGTCATCCGCGATGGCGAAGCCGAAGCGCTCTTCCAGCGTGGTGAGCAGGGCGACCGCGGCCATCGAGTCGAATTCCGGGATCGCCCCCATGAGGGGGGTCTCCGGACGGATCCGGCCGCGGTCCAGCGGAATGTGCAGAGCCGACTCCACCGATTCGATCACGCGCACGTCGAGGTCCAATCCATTGCTCCGGAATGTCAGTACAGCCGGAGGATTATAGAAGACCCGATCACGCTGCCGAGAGGGCGCGCCAGGAACTTACCGGCCAGTCGCTGCGTGCCTGACCCACTGCGCCGCCGAACAGCACGCCGCCGCTGGCGATCTTGTCCGGAAACGCGGCCGCAAACGTCTTCAGTCCCCGGAAATAATCGGGTTGGACGGTTTGCCCGGACTTGATCTCGATGGCATGGACGCGGGCCCCTTCGGGCAGGAGCAGGTCGACTTCGTTGCCCGAGGCGTCGCGAAAATTCAGCAGTTGTCCGACGCGCCCGGCGCACAGGCGCACGAACCGCTCGAAGCGCTGCAGATCGTGGACGGCGGCAAGTTCGCGCAGATCGCGCTCGACATACGTGACGAAATAGTCGCCCAGCGCAACGCCGGGATCGAGGCCACGATCATGGATCCTCGGCAGGAAGCCGGTCCGGATCGTGGCAGGCAGGCCGCGCAGCGGGCCGAGCGTCGCAAGTTCGGTCAGGCTGAACGGCAGCAGGCGCAGCGCCGCCGTCCGTCCTGCCAGCGACTGGCTCACGTGCCGCATCAACTCGAACTGCTGGCTGCCGGTGAGCACGAAGCGCCCGGGCCGGGGGTCGGCATCGACCATGCCCTGGAGGTATGAGGAAAGCTCCGGCGCCCGCTGGATCTCGTCGAGGATGGCGCCGTCGCGCACGGACTCGAGAAACCCGCGCGGATCCTCGACCGCAAACCGCCGCAGGTCGGGATCCTCGAGACTCACATAGCGCTTGTGCGGAAAGAGCGCGCGGCAGAGGGTCGTCTTGCCGCTTTGCCGCGGTCCGGTCAGCGTGACGACCGGGTATTGCGCGGCGCGCTGCAGCAGGATCGGGGCAAGCGTACGGGGGACCATTTCCCGGTCGTAGCGCGACCCTGCAAATTGAAGAAATTTTCTTCGATTTGCAAAACTGGGCTATTCGTAAAAGCTTGTGGATGAGGGGCGAGCGGCTTTTCGATCTGTGCCGCGTAGCTATCAAATAGTGCTTGCAGTAGATAGCACTATCCGCTATCATTTATTGCATGAACGCCAAGCACCGCAAAACCCTCGAAGCCGTTTTCGGCAAACCGACCGCGACGACCTTGGAATGGACTCGCATCGAAGCCCTCCTGGTCGCCGCGGGTTGCCAAGTCATCGAGGGGCGCGGGTCTCGCGTTCGGTTCGCGTTCGGCGATGTCATCGTGACGTTCCATCGCCCGCACCCCACCAAGGAAGCGAAGCCGTACCAAGTTGAGGATGCGCGGGCGTTCCTCGAAGCCATCGGAGTCAAGCCATCATGAATACCATGACCTTTAAGGGCTACACGGCCCGCATCGAATTCGACGACCGCGACAACATCCTTGTCGGCCGTCTGCTCGGCATCCGCGATCTGATCAGCTTCCACGCCGACAACATCCCCGAGTTGCGCGCGGCATTCGAGGAGGCGGTGGACGACTATCTCGAAACCTGCGCGAAGATCGGAAAATCGCCAGAGCGTCCGGCGTCCGGCAAGATCATGCTGCGCGTAGCGCCCGAGGTGCATGGAGCCGCCCTGCTTGCGGCGCAGGCTGCGGGCAAGAGCCTCAATCAGTGGGCAGCCGAAGCCCTGAGAAAAGCGGCGATGGCTTGATCGGTTTGCGCGGGCATGTGTTCATCGCCACCGTTCCCCCCTTCGCCTGCCGCCCACAAGTTTTTACGATTTTCGTGGCTGGCGTCCCGCCACCTCTGCAAGCCGCCATACACAGGTTTTTACGAATAGCCCAAAACTGTCAGAAAAACATCCAGTACAACACCCCGGCGATGCAGCAGTACTTGCAGCCGTTGAACAGCGGCTTGTTCCACTGCTTGATCCGCTTCAACCGCTCCTTGACGATGCCCACGGGCTTGTAGAGGCGGTTGATCCAGCCGATTTCCTCGCTGCCGTCGTTCTGCGTCGCCGCGGCGCGCAGGACATACCGCTCGAACAGCCGGTTCAGGGCGCGGACCGGCGCGAAATGCAGCGGGCGCTCGACGTCGCAGAACAGGATCAGCCGGGTCTTGTCCGTGTAGTTCTCGGCGAAGTGCAGGTAGGTCTCGTCGAACATCACGTCCGTGCCGTCGCGCCAGGAATGCGCAACACCGTCGACGACGATGCGGCAGCGGTCGTCGTTGGGCGTCATCAGGCCGAGGTGGTAGCGCACCGAGGCGGCGCTGGGGTCGCGGTGTTCGTTGAGCCGCGCGCCGGGGGGCAGCAGCGCGAACATCGCCGCGTTCACCGACGGGATCGACTGCAGCAGCGCCACGGTCCTGGGGCACAGGCGCTGCGCGGTGGGCGGCGGGTTGTCGTACCACTTCAGATAGAAGCGCTTCCAGCCGCGCTGGAAAAACGAGTTGAAGCCGATGTCGACGTGGTCGCTGGCGGCGCGCAGCCCCCCCTCGTTGAGCAGGGCGACCCCCTCGTCGCGGATCGTCTCCCAGTTGTCGCGCAGCGTCGCCATTTCCGGGAAATCGCGCATGTCGAGGTACGGCTTGCCGGGCACGGCCGAAAACGCGTACAAGAACACGTTGTACGGTGCCATCAGCGTCGAATGGTTGCCGATCTGCCGCAACAGGGGCAGGCGTGCCTTCCCCCGGAAATGCATGTAGAGCGACGACAAGACGAACACGTAGAGAATCAGAAATTTCGGCGCCAGAAAATCGACGGCCATGAACGCTCCTCCCCTCCTGCGGGTCGACCGATTGTACGGTGCGGGGCGGCGCAGGGGGAGCGATTTGCGATAATCCCGTACGGAAACTATGCCAAAACCTCACCCCTTCGCGTGATTCGACGAAGGATTGGGAAGGATTGATTCTCTTTCTTATGCAAACCCCATCCGACCCGGAATCCCCCGTCGCCGATCGCCATATCCGCTCGTTCGTCATGCGCCGCGGCCACATCACGGCGGCGCAGCGCCGCGGCGTCGAGGAACTGCTGCCGGCGATCGCCGTGCCGCAGCGACCCGGAGCCGCCCCCGAGCCGCTCGATTTCGCGGCCCTGTTCGGCCGGCAGGCGCCGGTCGTGCTCGAGATCGGCTTCGGCATGGGAGAGACCACCGCCGCCATCGCCCAGGCCCACCCGGAGCGCGACTTTCTCGGCGTCGAGGTGTTCATGGCCGGCATCGGTGCGCTGGCGCAGCGGGTGCATCAACGGGGGCTCACCAACCTGCGGATCATCCAGCACGACGCCGTCGAGGTCGTGCGCGCGATGATCGCGCCGGCGACGCTGTCGGCCGTCCACATCTTCTTTCCCGACCCCTGGCCCAAGGCGCGCCACCACAAACGGCGGCTGGTCTCCCAGCCCTTCCTCGGCGAACTCGCCGAGCGCCTGCGGCCCGGCGGCACCCTGCACTGCGCCACCGACTGGGAGCACTACGCCGAACAGATGCTCGCGGTGCTGTCGGAAGAACCCCGGCTGCGCAACCTGCATGCGGGCTACGCGCCGGCGCCGCGCAGTCCGTGGTGCGAGCGGCCGACGACCAAGTTCCACGCGCGCGGCAATCGCCTGGGGCACGGCGTATGGGATCTGGTGTTCGAACGCAGGGAGTAGAATCGCCCTCGAACAATCATTACAACAAGGCGCTGTGAAAACTCCTTCACTCTTTGCATCCGGGATCGGTCAGACGATTGCGGACGCGGGGGGGACGGCGCGGGCGGCGGGATCTTCTTTGCACCCTCACCCCCGCCCTCTCCCGCGTGCGGGAGAGGGGGTGACACGAAAACCATGATCCATATCGACTGGATCATGCTCTGCGCCGCCGCATGGCTGGTGCTGGGCCTCTCGGCGCTCTTCACGCTCCACAACACCCGCTTCGTCGCGCGCGCGCTCTTTCCGATCGGCGCCATGGTCGGCCTGGCGATGGCCGGGGTGGCCCTCGATGCGGTGTTCTCGACCCCCGAAGTCGCGCAACTCGTGGTCGGGCTGCCGGGGCTGCCCTTCCATCTGCGCCTGGATCCGCTGGCGGCCTTCTTCCTGGTGGTGATCGGCGCCGGCGCCTTCGGGGTGTCGATGTTCTCGGCCGGGTATTTCCGCAGCGGCGAGGGCACGGCGCCCGGCCTGCTGTGCCTGGAATATCACGTCTTCCTGGCGGCGATGAGCCTGGTCGTGCTCGCCGACGACGCCTACTGCTTCATGGTGATGTGGGAGACGATGGCGCTGTCGTCGTTCTTTCTCGTCACCGCCAACGACCGCGTCGCCTCAGTGCGGCAGGCGGCGCACCTCTATCTGCTCGTCGCCCACGTCGGTGCGATCGCGCTGCTGCTCTGCTTCGGCGTGCTGCAGGCCGGAACGGGCGACGGCGGGATCGGCAGCTACACCTTCGCCAACCTGCGGGCGCAGCACCTGAGCCCCTTCTGGGCCACCACCGCATTCGCGCTGGCGGTGTTCGGCTTCGGCGCCAAGGCCGGCCTGGTGCCGGTGCACGTCTGGCTGCCCGAAGCCCACCCGGCCGCGCCCTCGCCGGTTTCGGCGCTGATGAGCGCGGTGATGCTCAAGACCGCCGTCTACGGCCTGCTGCGCGTGGTGTTCGACCTGCTCCACGGCGGCCTGTGGTGGTGGGGCGTGGTGCTGCTCGGCCTCGGGCTGGCGAGCGCGCTGCTCGGCGTGGTCTTCAGCGCCGTGCAGACCGAAATGAAGCGCCTGCTCGCCTACTCGTCGATCGAGAACATCGGCATCATCCTCACCGGCCTGGGCCTGTCGCTCGTCTTCCGCGCCTACGGCATGGACCTGCTCTCCGCGCTGGCGCTGGCCGCGGCGCTCTTCCACGTGCTGGCGCACTCGTTCTTCAAGAACCTCCTTTTCCTGGGCACGGGCGCGGTGCTGCACGCCACCGGCGAGCGCAACCTCGGCAAGCTGGGCGGACTCATCCACGCCATGCCCTGGGTCGCCTGGCTGGTGCTGATCGGCGCGATGGCCGGCTCGGGCCTGCCGCCGCTGGCGGGATTCGTGTCGGAGTGGCTGCTGCTGCAGGGCTTTCTCGTCACGACCAACCTGCCGAGTTCCTTCCTGGGCATGATGATTCCGCTGATCGCCGCGGCCATCGCGCTGGTCGGCGCGCTGGCCGGCTACGTGATGGTGAAGTTTTTCGGCGTGATCTTCCTCGGCCAGCCGCGCGAGGAAAAGTTGCGGCATGCGCACGATGCGACCCTCCTCGAGCGCATCGGGCTGGCGTGGTTCGCGGCGGGGTCGGTACTGCTCGGCCTGTTCCCGGTGCCGGTGATCGACGTCATCGACCGGGTGACGCAACGGCTGGTGGGCGGCGACCTGGCGGAGAATGTCCACGCCAACGGCTGGTTCCTGCTCGCGCCGCTCGGCACCGCGCGGGCGAGCTACGGTCCGCTGGCGTTCCTGGTCGGCATCGGGACGGGCGTACTCCTGGGGCTGCTCATCGCCCGGCGCCTGGTGCGCGGCGGCCTGCGCCGCGCCGAGCCCTGGGCCTGCGGCTACGCCGGAGTCACCGCCCGCATGCAGGACACCGCGGAAGGGTTCGGCCAGCCGATCCGGCAGGTCTTCGATCCGTTCTTCCGGACCACGCGCGAACTGCCCTCGTCGTTCGACGCCCGGCCGCGCTACTTCGTCTCGATCGAGGATCCGCTCTGGCATCGGCTCTATGTGCCGATCGGGCACGCCGTCGAGCGCATGGCGCGCTTCGTCGGGCAGTTGCAGCGGGGGCGGATCTCCATCTATTTGATGTACAGCTTCCTGACGCTGATGCTGTTGTTGTTCGTCATTCGGCTATGAGCTTCATGGCTGCCGCCGCCCTCACCCCCGCCCTCTCCCGCCGTCGCGGGAGAGGGGGTGATTCGGTCTGTCGCTGGCGACGGGACATGGTCCGGCTATGAACGTCACCGGGATCCTTGCCCAGGTATTGGAGATCGTGCTGGCGCTGCTCGCCGCGCCGCTGCTCTCCGGCTGGGTCGATCAATGGCGGGCGCGGTTGCAGAACCGCGCGGTGCCGCCGCTCGTCCAGCCCTACCGCGTGCTGAACAAGCTCTTCCACAAGGAATCGGTGGTCGCGCACAACGCCTCCTCGCTCTTCCGCTTCACGCCCTACGGCGTGTTCGGCGCGATGATGCTGGCCTGCGGCATCATTCCGACCCTCTCGACCGACCTGCCGCTCGCGCCGGCCGCCGATGCGATCGCCCTCGTCGGGCTGTTCGCGACCGCGCGGGTGTTCGTCGCCCTCGCGGCGATGGACGTCGGCACCGCGTTCGGCACGATGGCGGCGCGGCGCGAAATGCTGGTGGGCTTCCTGGCCGAGCCGGCACTGCTGATGACGCTGTTCTCGGCGTCGCTGATCACGCACTCGACCTCGCTCGCCAACATCGTCGAGACCATGACCCGCCGCCCGTTCACGCTCGAACCCAGCCTGGCGTTCGCGGGCGTCGCCTTCACGATGGTGTCGCTCGCCGAAAACGCCCGCGTGCCGGTCGACAACCCGGCCACCCACCTCGAACTGACGATGATCCACGAAGCGCTGATCCTCGAATACTCCGGCCGGCACCTGGCGATGATGGAATGGGCCTCCTCGCTCAAGCTCTTCGCCTATTCCTGCATCGGGCTGGCGATCTTCTTCCCCTGGGGCGTGGCCCAGATCGACTCGCCGGGCGCCATGCTCACCGCCGCCCCCATCCTCGCGTTCAAGCTCGGGCTGGGCGGCATGACGCTGGCGGCGATCGAGACGGCGAGCGCCAAGATGCGGCTCTTCCGCGTGCCCGAATTTCTGGCCACCGCCTTCCTGCTGGCGGTGATCGGGCTGCTGGTGCATGAATTGCTGACCTGACGCGAAATGCGCACGCTCCTCACCCAAAGCATCGACCTCGACGCCGCGATCCTGCTCATCGTGTCGTTCGCGATGATCTCGCAGCGGCGCATCGTGAGCCTCGTGCACCTCTATACCGTGCAGGGCATCACGCTGGTGCTCGCCACCGGCACCGTCGCCTACGTCACCGACGAGCCGCACCTCTTCTATTCGGCGGCGATCACGCTGGCGCTCAAGGTGTTCCTCATTCCCATCCTGCTGCACCGGGTGATCGACCGCCTCGACGTGCGCTGGGACGTCGAGCCGCTGATCAACATCCCGACGACCATGCTGATCGGCATCGTCCTCGTCGTGTTCGCCTTCGATCTCGCGGCGCCGATCTCGCAGCTCTCGTCGACCATCGCCCGCTCCACGCTGGGCATCGCGCTGGCCTGCGTGCTGCTGTCCTTCCTGATGATGATCGTGCGCGCCAAGGCCCTGCCGCAGGTGATCGGCTTCCTGGCGATGGAAAACGGCCTGTTCTTCGCGGCGACGGCCGCCACCAACGGCATGCCGATGATCGTCGAACTGGGCATCGGCCTCGACGTGCTGGTGGGCGTGCTGATCCTCGGGGTGTTCATGTTCCAGATCCGGGAGCAGTTCGACAGCCTCGACATCCGGAACCTCGAGCGCCAGATCGGAA
>JAKCCX010000066.1 GCA_021838715.1 Pseudomonadota bacterium
GCCGGGAACTGGCTCAGGCGTGCCAGAACGACTTCGGTTCTTTGGCGCGGTGTCATCCTTGCAATTATGGCGCGTTATGCCGTATTTGCAATGGATTTGCCACCCTGTGCCGTAGGCGTGCTGGAGTAACGGAGTTAGACTCGATTGCGTTCCAGTCTTCTTGTCAGGGCGCGAGCCCCAGTTCCTTCCGCAGATCCTCCAGTAGTTGCGGGTCCACCGGCAACTGCTGGTCCTGGGCGTCGCGCTCGATCTGGCGCAGCAGTGCCTCGACGGATTCCCGTCCGTCGGCATCCTGCACGGCCTGACGCGGCGTGCGATTGCCGAGCAAGGGGATTTCCTCGTCGAGCCACGCTTCATAGTGGCGGCGCATGGAGGCATGCAACATCGCCTGCACTTCGGGCTGGGCGTGGAGTTGCGCGGATTCCGCTTCGCGCTGTCGGGCGCGGGCGCGTCCGGCGGGCGTGTCGGCTTGCGCCATCATTTCCTGCAGGGAACGCACATCCGATGCTCGCGTCTGCGCGCTGGGCAGTTTTTTCTCGACGATCGCGCGCAGCGCGGCGGCGCGCGCGGCGGAATTCACTTCCGCGGTGATGCGGCCGTTGCCGTCGATCGTGATGCCCCCCATTGCGGTGTTGGGCAGGCTCGGGGACGCTGCGTTTCCGGCGTGCAGCCAGGGGAACTCGGCGCGCAGCAGGCGGCCTTGCGCGTTGCGTTCCACGCCGGTGTCGAACGACTCGTCGTCCATCCCTTGGGCGAGATCGCGCAGCGCGGCAAGCGCTGCTTCGGCATCCGTCGTGTCGAATCGCAGGGTGTGGAATTCGATCGGGTCGCCGTCGGTGTTGCGCATTGCCGGCGTCTCGGGATTGAGGAGTTCGTCGGTGATGTCGAGGAAGGCTTCCCGCAGTTCCATATCCCAGTCGCGCAGGCGTTCCGCGGCGGTGGTGAAGGCGTGCGGGTCGGCAACCTTCTGCCGGAACTCGATCAGTTCCGGCTTGTACCGGGGCGGGATCATGACCGGCGTGCAGGCTTCCATCAGCGCCGTGCCCTCGATCGGCACGATCTTCGCGAACAAGATGTCGCCGGGTCGGGCAGCTTGGCTGCCGGAGCGTTCGAGCACCTCGATTTCCTCGCCGAGCAGGATTTCGCGCAGACGGAACCCTTGGCCGGGGTCGCAGCGCAGCACTTCGTAAAAGGAAAATGACGCTGCCATGCATGCTTCGATGTACGCGCGCGCGACGGCGCCGAGCCGCGCCCCTTTGCGCCGCAGATAGCTCTGGGCGGCGGTGGCCGCGTGTTCGCGTTCGGGCAGGGACGTGTCCTCCGGATCCGGCAGCCATTCGTAGACGAGCCAGGACAGGAAGACCGGGACGTAGGGCGAGTCTTCGTCGAACGGCACGTCGAACGGTTCGCCTTCTTCGGCGGGGCCGTATCCGGGCCAGAGCAGGAACTCGTTCCAGGATTCCTCCAGGCCGACGTCGCCGAAGCGGTGCAGTGCCTCGTTCACGAGTTCATTGTTGAGCGGGGCGATCTCGCGGCGCAGCCGGCGCAGGCGGGCTTCAGGCTCGCTGGGTTGCCGGGTTTGTGCGAGGCAGCAGTGCTTGAATTTGCGCCCGCTGCCGCAGGGGCAGGGATCGTTGCGTCCGGGTTTCATGGTGGAGATTCTACGGTGCGGGAGATGTCGAGCAGCAGGTCCGGTTCGGTGCCGGTTGCAGTGCGATAGCGGCCGGCTACGGTGTTGGACGGAGCGGAAATCCCGCTGCGCTCACATCATGGAATCTGCAACAAGGCCTTCATCTTGGCCCTGACATGTACCAGGACATCGGCGCTGACGACGGCTTTCTTTTTTGCACGCCGGACTTTCCAGCCGAGGGATTTCACTTGATCCGAAAGCACCGCGCAAATCGGCAATGTCGACGCCGAATTGCGGCAGGTCGACTTCGACGTGGCTGGCGATGGCATTACGGCGCCATGCCATGCTGTCTTCGTCCGTCGCGGCGAGGTAGGAGCGCGGAAATCCGCCGCGCAGCCACAGGCGCGCGGCGTCGGAATCCGATATTCTCCCGCCGCCGAGGCGATTTCGGCCAGGTCGAAGTAATTCGGCGAACTGCGGTCTACGAGCGTCTTCGCAAGAGTCGTTTTACCGCACTGGCGCGGCCCGGCCAGGATGACGGCGCGGGAGCGGGCGAGCGCGTTTCGCACGGAGCGTTCAAGGGCGCGGCGGGGAAGCATGCGGGGGTCATAGCGCGGGATCCATGATTTTCGAACATGGCGTGTTCCTTTTTCATGGTTGTCGGGACGACCGTCAGCCATCCACACTCGAAAACCGCTCTCGGCTCAAGCGGCTTGAAACGGCGAGTTTCCAGAACGCTGGACGGTTGCCAGCGGCAAGAACAGGGTCAGCGGCGAGTCCGGCAAGGCAATGAAGCCGTGATGCCGGTAGAAAGCCGCTGCCGTCTCGTCCTTGGCGTCCACCATCAGGGCGAAGGCGGCAATCTCCGAGCGGGCGGCACGGTCGGATAGCGGGGCAGCTTCTTGCCGGCGCCGGCCGGAAGATCGGCCAGCAGCAGGCTTGCCGAGGCCAAGGTGTAATAGCCAGCGATGCGCGGCCCATCTGCCATGGCCGCGAAACAGGCAGCCACGCGGCGGCTGGTGCGATCTACGGCAAATTGCCGTACAACCCAAGGCGGATTTTCTGCGGTTCCGACATTTGCAATGCGTTCCGCCCGGAGGTGGGCGTGGATTTCCCGGTTGCGGCGGGGATGCGTCGGCATCAACAGGCTTGCTCCCGGACGAGTTCGCGCAATCCTATGGCGCGGATGCGCTCGGCGAGCGGGAAAGATTTCTCTCCCGGATGGACGATGCGCAATTCGCGCAATTGCAGGGACTCGATCGCGATGTGCGTGGAGCGCGAGGTTCTCGGCCGGTCGGTGAACTTGATTTCGTAGCCGATCGGTTCGCTGCCTTGCACGAGCAGCAGGTCGACTTCGGCGCCGCCATGGGTGGCCCAGTAGTAGGTTTCTTCCTGCGCGGCCGCATGCGTTCGGACGATCTGTTCCAGGGCGAAGCCTTCCCACGATGCGCCCAGTTTGGGGTGCCGGTAGAGTGCGTCGCGGTCGGAAATGCCCATCAGGGTGTGGAATATGCCGCTGTCCCGGAAGTAGAGCTTGGGGGATTTGACCTGCCGCTTGGCGACGTTGGCATGCCAGGGAGTGAGCAGGCGGACCATGAACGTGCCGGCGAGGATGTCGAGGTAACGGCGCACCGTGGTATCGGCGACGCCGAAGGATCGGGCCAGTTCGGAAAAGTTGACCACCTGCCCGTGATAATGCGCCAGCATCATCCAGAAGCGGCGCAGGGTCGCGGGCGGGACGTTGATGCCCAATTGCGGCAGATCGCGTTCCAGGAAAGTGGTCACGTAATCCTTGCGCCATAGGTGGCTGGCCGCCTCGCTTTCGGCGAGAAACGATTTCGGAAACCCGCCGCGCAGCCAGAGCGCTTCGCCCGTCGCGGTGCCGACTTCGTCGAGCAGGAATGGCGTCAGCTCGATGTGGCCGATGCGGCCGGCGAGCGTTTCCGACGACTGGCGGATCAGATCGCGCGATGCGCTGCCCAGGACCAGCAGTCGCAATTGGTTGTCGGGGCGGTCGACAAGCACCCGGAGCACCGGGAACAGGTCGGGGAGTCGCTGGATTTCGTCGATGATGACCAAGCCCTGCAGTTCCTGCAGTGCGAGCAGGGGCGCTGTAAGCGCCGCCAGATCGCCAGGATCTTCCAGGTCGAAACACGTTGTCGGCCCCGAAAACTGGTCGGCGAACATGCGCGCCAGCGTTGTCTTGCCGCACTGTCGCGGCCCGAGCAATGCGACGACCGGGTGGACGGCAAACTGTTTCCGGATTTGCTCAAGATAGGCCCGGCG
Source organism: Pseudomonadota bacterium (assembly GCA_021838715.1). GTDB lineage: Bacteria > Pseudomonadota > Gammaproteobacteria > Burkholderiales > Burkholderiaceae_F > GJ-E10. The sequence goes on from JAKCCX010000066.1 coordinate 3,917, forward strand.
TTCCATTTTTATGGGAAATCTCTGCGCATGATGAAGAAATTTCCTGGATTATGCGCTTCGCGGGAGCATGCTTGCAATCTTGGTGCGTTATGCCGCAGTTGCAAGAATGCCACCTCTCCCATGTTCCGCTACCCCGGCATAGGGATGGGGATTAATAAGGCAATTGTGCATTACCATGCAAGGCATCAACCTGGATGGCGAGGGCAAACCACCATGGCCACATTGACCGTTACGGCACGGGGACAAGTTACGTTTCGGAAGGACGTACTGCAACATCTCGGCATCCGGCCAGGCGACAAGATCGAGCTGGACTTGCTGCCGGATGGTCGGGGCGTGATCAAGGCGGCACGGCCCGCAGGGACGATAGCCGGTTTTGTCGGTCTGCTCGCGGGCAGGACGCAGAAGGTTGCCACCATCGAAGAAATCAACGAGGCGGCGGCGCAAGGCTGGGCAGGTAAGGAATGAAGGTTGCAGTCGATACCAACGTCCTGGTGCGTGCGGTTGTGCGTGACGATCCGGCACAAGCGGATGTTGCCGCCGCAGTCTTGACCGACGCCGAGTTGATCGCAGTCGCGTTGCCGTGCCTATGCGAATTTGTTTGGGTGCTGCTGCGTGTCTACGGATTCCAGCAAGCCGACGCGGCCGGCGCGATCCGGGCACTACTGGCCACCGCGAATGTGGAAATGAACCGGCCTGCCGTGGAGGCAGGCTTGCTGGTGCTGGACGCGGGCGGAGACTTTGCCGATGGTGTCATTGCCTACGAAGGCCATTGGCTTGGCGGGGAAACCTTCGTTTCCTTCGATAAGAAGGCGGTGGCACTTTTCACGGCGCAAGGGCAATCGACGCGCCTTTTGTGACCGTCTCGCACAGCCAGGCCGTCCACAGGTTTTTACGAATGGTCGTGCGAGTAAAGGAGCCGGAGTTGGGCTCGATTGCCCGCCAGCCTTCGTCAATGCAGGCGGGTGAGGGTGTAGAAGGCGCCGAGGGCGAAGAACAGCATGCTGCCGAGTTTGATGGTCATTCGCTGTTCCAGCGCGGCCATGGCTGCTTTGGTGGACGCATCCAGGTGGCGGATGTCCTCCTTGACGCTCCGGAAGTCCTCTTTGGTCGACGCTTCCAACCGGCGGATATCTTCCTTGGTTGACACCTCCAATTGGCGGATCTCTTCCCGGACGCTCCGGAAGTCTTCTTTGGTCGACGCTTCCAACTGGCGGATGTCTTCCTTGGTTGACACCTTCAATTGGCGGATGTCTTCCCGGACGCTCCGGAAGTCTTCTTGGGTCGACACCTCCAACCGGCGGATGTCTTCCTTGCTGGCAAGGCTCGTGACGAGCGATTCGGCGAAGATGTCGCGCAGGATCTCGACCTCGGCCCTGGCCTGGGGCTCCGGCACACCGGCGCTTTGGAGGCGTTCGGCAAAACGGAGGGTGTCGAAGAACGGGGTGGGCATGGCGGACATTGTTGCAGATCGCGCGGGAGAACGGAATGTCCGCAAGCGTATGCCGTCCGCGTGCGCGGGTCACTACCGGGAATCGGAGCCGGAAACGGTCGGGGCGTGTCGTTCGCCGGCGTCGGTGCCCAGCGCCGCGCGGATGTCCCGCGCCGTGGCCGGGACGATCCCGCGCTCGGTCACCAGCGCCGTGACCAGGCGCGCCGGGGTCACGTCGAAACCGTAGTTGGCGGCTGGAGCGCCTTCGGGCGTCAGCAGCACGCTGCGCAGCGCGCCGTCGGCGTCGCGCCCGGTGATGTGCGTCACCTCGTCGGCGCCGCGCTCTTCGATCGGGATCTCGCGGATGCCGTCGGCGATCGTCCAGTCGACGGTCGGCGAGGGCAGGGCGACATAGAACGGAACGCCGTTGTCGTGCGCGGCGAGCGCCTTGAGGTAGGTGCCGATCTTGTTGCAGACGTCGCCGTGCGCGGTGACGCGGTCGCAGCCCACGATCGCCAGGTCGACGCGGTCGTGCTGCATGAGATGGCCTCCGGTGTTGTCCGCGATCACCGTGAAGGCGACGCCGTGCTGCTGCAGTTCCCAGGCGGTGAGGCTCGCCCCTTGGTTGCGCGGCCGGGTTTCGTCGACCCATACGTGCAGCGGGATGCCGGCATCGTGCGCGGCATACACCGGCGCCAGCGCCGTGCCCCAGTCGACGGTGGCGAGCCAGCCGGCGTTGCAGTGGGTGAGCACCTGCACCGGGCGGCGGCTGCGCCGCCAGACCGCTTCGATCAAGGCCTTGCCGTGGTCGCCGATCGCCCGGTTGATCGCCACGTCTTCGTCGGCGATCGCGGCGGCTTCGCGCCACGCCGCCTCGGCGCGCCCGGGTGCCGGCAGGGGCGCGAGCAGGCGTTCCATCCGCGCCACCGCCCAGCGCAGGTTGACCGCGGTGGGCCGGGCGGTCGCGAGTGCCCGGCAGGCGTGGGCGATCGCGGCGTCGCCCGGGTCGGCCTGCGCCGCCAGCGCGACGCCGTAGGCACCGGCGACGCCGATCAGCGGCGCACCGCGCACCTGCATCGTGCGGATCGCCGCCTCGACGTCTTGCCAGCGGTCGAGGGCGAGCGTCCGGAACTCGTGCGGCAGGCGGGTCTGGTCGATGATCCAGACCCGCCGCTGCGCTTCGTCCGCCCAGATGGTCCGATAGTCCTGGCCGCGTACGCGCATGAAGGTCAGATCACGCGATCGTTGCCGCCGTCGATCGGCACCTGGGCGCCGGTCGTCTTGGCGAAGAGGGGGCCGCACATTTCCGCGACCAGTTCGGCGACGTCGCGGCTGGTGACTTCGACGTGCAGGACGTTGTTGCGCTTGTATTCGTCGACGCTCAGCCCGTAGTGGCGGGCGCGCTGATCGAGCACGGCCTCCGTCCAGATGCCGGTATCGAACACCGCGTTGGGGTGCACCGAATTCACGCGGATGTGGTCCTCGCCCCACTCGAGAGCGGCGACGCGCGCGAGCTGGACGAGCGCGGCCTTGGATGCCGAGTACGCGGCGGCGCCCGGGCCGGGCGCGGGGACGTTTTTCGAGCCGACGATCACCACCCGCCCGTTGCGCGGCGCCCGCTGGAGCAGCGGGTGCGCTTCGCGCATCAGGGCGAGGTTGGCGTCGAGATTGACCCCGAGCACCGCGCGCCATTCGTCGTCGGGCAGCGCCGCGATCTTGCGGCCGCCCGGGAAGATGCCGGCGTTGCACACCAGCATGTCGAGGCCGCCGTACGCCGTGGCGGCCCGTTCCAGGGCGGCGCGCAGTTGCGCGGTGTCGGTGACGTCGCAGGCGATGCCCAGATAGTCGGGGCGCCGATGCAGGGTTTCGATGGCCGGATTGCGGTCCAGGCCGACGACCGCGGCGCCGCGCGCCAGCAGCGCCGCGACGCAGGCCGCGCCGATTCCCGAGGCGGCGCCGGTCACCAGGGCGATTTCGCCGGCGAAGGGCGCCGGTTTGCCGGCCTTGCGGAGCTTGGCCTGTTCCAGGTCCCAGTACTCGACGTCGAAGAGATCGCGCTCGGGCAGCGCGCGGTAGCCGCCCAGCGCCGTCGCCCGCAGGATGACGTCGATGGTGTGGTCGTAGATCTCGGCGACGATGGTCGCGTCCTTGGCCGACCGCCCGGCGGCGAGCAGGCCGAGCGCCGGGTCGAGGACGATCCGCGGCGCCGGGTCGAGCATCGTCTTGCGCTCCCGGGCCTGGGGCTCGTGGCGCGCGAAATACGCGCGATAGGCATCGACGTAGCCCGCGACGTCGCGGCCGATCATCGGCACGCGCTTGGTCCGGATCACGTGGTCGGGGGTGGCGGGGCCTTGCCCGGCGATCTCGGCGACGTCGGGGCGCTGCGCGAACGCCATCCCGCGCGCGCGCCGGGATTCGGTCGCGCCGGCCATCAGCAGCATGGGGAAGCCGGCGGCCTGCGAGATGGCCTGCCGCAGCGTCGCCCGTGCCAGGGCCGCGCCCGGGTCGGGGCTCGCGGCGCCTTCCGCCGCGGGTTCCGCCGTGCCTCGCGAGTCGGCCCGCGGCGGCTGCGGGGCGGGCAGGCTGACGTCCCAGGCGCGATGCCGCGCGAGGTAGCGCTCGGCGTCGCCGACGAGTTCGATCATGCGCTCGTACGATTCGCGCGCGCTGCGGCCGAACGAGAACAGTCCGTGATTGCACAGCGCCATGCCGATGGTCCGCGGCCCCGCTTCGGCCTCGAAGCGCTGCGCCGCCAGGCGTGCCAGATCGAAGCCCGGCATGACGTAGGGCACGACCACCACCCGGTCGCCATAGATCTCGCGGATGCGCGCTTCGCCGTCGGCGGTGTTGCTGACGGCGATGAACGCGTCGGCGTGGGTGTGGTCGACGAACGGGTAGGGCAGGATCGCATGCAGGATCGCCTCGACCGACGGCGCCGGCGCCGCTGCGCGCGTCATCCGGGTGGCCAGTTCGTTGACCATCTCGGGGTCCGACAGCGCGGGCAGTTTCGCCAGGCGCTTCAGCGGCTCCATGCGCACCGGCGCAAACCCCGCGGCTTCGATCGTTTCGAGATCCCAGCCGCTGCCCTTGACGTGGAGGATCTCCTCCCGGTCGCCGAGCAGGCTGGTTTCGACGCGCTTGACGGAGGTGTTGCCCCCGCCGTGCAGCACCAGCGTCTTGTCGGCGCCCAGCAGGCGCGAGGTGTACACGCGCAGCGCGAGATCGTCCCCGGAATCGGGGCAGGCGGCATCGTTCCAGCGGCTTTCCATGGTCAGTCGCCTTCGCTCAGTCGCCTTCGAATTCACACAGGGCGAACACCTTGTGGCCGGATTTTTCCAGCCGCGCGGCGCCGCCGAGATCGGGGAGGTTGATGACGAAGCCGCATTCGACGATCCGGCCGCCGAGGTCCTCGATCAGCTTGATCGATGCCAGCGCGGTGCCGCCGG
>JAKCCX010000001.1 GCA_021838715.1 Pseudomonadota bacterium
GGGGAAGCCTGCGGGTGCTGGATGCGACGCAGGCGCTCTGTGCGCGGCTGGCGCGGATTCGCGAAGCGTCGATGGTTTCTCGCGATCGCTGATGCGGGGATGCGGGGATGCGGGGGTGCGCAGGCACGCTGCGGCTGTACTCCGTCGGAGCCGGCTACGCGGTGGTCGCCCCTGCGGGGCGACTGCGCTGCGCTGCGCAGTCCGCGGGCGTACGGCCGAACTCGCGCAGCGTCCTGCGGACGCCGCGCTCAAACATGCGGCCGTAAGTCAGAAGTGGAGGCGCGCGACCGCGCGCCGCCCGCGGCCTTGTGCTGCTCGCCACCGCGTCTTATGCCGGCCCCGACGGAGTACAGCCGCAGCGTGCCGCCACGATCGGGAGCGGGCGAAGAAAACCGGGGAATTTGACTGCCACGGACGACCGGACGCGGGAATATCCGCTTTCGAGGAGAACCGACCTTCGGGGCTCCGGTGTGACGAATGTCTCTGATCGACCCTGAGCCGCCGCCCACCGAAGCCGCACAGCGGCTCAAGGGGAACATCGGACTATCCGCATGTGTCAGCTAGCAGCATAGCCTTGTGTCCTTCACTAAACGGGGTCGTGTCGCCGGTGGCCGGGCACCTACTGATGGCATTCCTTCAGCATTGACAGCAACATCAGAGCAAATAAGCCTAGCGTGATGGCCCATAGATATCGGTTGGGGCGCGAATTGGATCTCTGCCGAACCGGCTGCTGCGGTTCAATTACGGCTTGTCGTATTTCGAGTATTTCGTGCAAGACCGGATAGGCTCTCCGAAAGGCTTCAGGACCAATCGTTCTTATGTCTTTTCGAACACAGAACTCTTTTGCCGCGCGCGCAAATTCGGCGCGCAGATCAGAAAGCGGTATCGCCATCAGTCTACGGCGCTCGATCTCCTGAAGATTTTCTACACCGGCCTCATGCTCCGCATGCTCAAACGTCTTTTGAATCTCTACGCCGACGATGCCCGCCGCCCGCTCGATCGTTAGCATCGCGCAAGGGACTGTCAGCGTGAACCATTCACCGTTGTGTCGCGTATCCGCTACAAGCTTGTGCGCCGTCTTCTCCACATCGCCGCGTCGCTCGCTGCACCAGTAGGTCACCTCTAGAACCGGGTCATCCGGCGCGAGGGTCCCGCCGATCTGCGTTGTACGGGTTCCGGGATCTAGCGAGTGGCCGATCTTGACCTTGTCGCTGCCGGGGTACGACATGATGTAGACAAAGCCGTATCCCGCACCCGATATTGGTCCTTGAAATGGCTGCATTCACCTACCGTGCTGCTTGCACCCGCCTGGCGTACCTAGCGCAACCACCGTTATTTCCATCAACCTGATAGGACTTAATGCGATTGGCGCTGTCCACGGCCATCTGAATGGTGCAGTGGAATATTCCGGTCACGGGCCGGTACGAGTTTGACGCCGCAATGACGGTCGTTCCTCCTACTGTCCCGGTGGTCGTCGAGGAGGTCGGAAAAAGCAACGGCACGGAGCGCGAACTGCTCCACACGTATATTGTGTCGCCAAGCATCTCCCGCTGACCATCTGGGTAGCCAAGAACGGCCACAGCAGCCTTGATGTCTTGGCCGACAAGCGGTTGCAAATCATCGCGCAGCGAACTGACGCCGGCGCACGCTGCCAACGCGGCAATCATTGCAATTGCTACGACGTTTTTAAACACGGAGCCTCCGCTAAAGCCGAGCACCGAAGTGATCCGCCCCGGAATTTGCGGAGGCTCCGGCGTTTGAGTTGAGACGGCTCGTTAGGTTATCCGCGAGCGACCGTAATGTCCATGGGAACGGCCGCAATGGAGCGGATTCAGATGTAACGCCGAGCGACTCGTCCTGGCCGAACCCGGCTGTTGATCGAACCACGCAAGCGGACCGTGCAATGGCCGCTGTCCGAGCGCAGCGGCCCCTTCGCATGTACCCGGCGGGCGCGGAGCGGCGCGGGGTCCGGGCTGCTTATTCCGCGACGACGATCCGACGGCCTTCGGCGCAGGCTTCGATGAATCGGACTCCGAAGAGCTGCGCGAGGTTTTCCGCCGTCAGTACTTCCTGTGCGGTACCTGCGTGCCATGCGCCGTCGCCGGAGAGCAGCAATGCGTGGGTTGCGAAGCGCAGCGCGGCGTCGAGGTCGTGGAAGACGGCGATGATCGTCCGCGCGGCGTCGCCTTGCGCGGCGGCGGTCAGGCAGCGCAGCACGCTTCCGCGCTGGCGCGGATCCTGATGGGATACCGGCTCATCGAGAAACAGCAGCGGCGTCTCCTGGGCGAGCGCGGCGGCGATCGCGACGCGCTGGCGTTCGCCGCGGGATAGTCCGCGGACGTCGCGGTCGGCGAGATGGGCGCACGCCACTTGTTCCAGAAACCGCAGCGCCGCGGCGGCGGCATCGGGATCGCCGCCGCGCAAGCGGAAGCGGCCGGCGAGCACCGTGTCCCGTGCGGTGAATCCGAACGGATCGGCCCACCGGTCGGCAACGAACGCGCGGATCGCCGCCAGCGCGTCGGCGGCGGTGCGGTCTGCCGGCAGCCCCGCCAGCGCCACCGTGCCGGCAGCGGGCCGTTGCGCTCCGGCCAGCACGCGCAGCAGCGACGATTTGCCGGCGCCGTTGGGGCCGACGACGGCCCAGCGTTCGCCGCGCCGCACATTCCATTGCAGGCCGCGGACGAGCATCCTCGCGCCATAGCGCAGGTCGAGATCGCGGCACGCCAGCAGCGGCGCCGCCGCCGGGTCGCTCACGATGGGCTCCCCGGGCTCCGCAGCTGCCACAGAAACACCGGCACGCCGACCAGCGCCGTCAGCGCGCCCACCGGCAGCGACATCGGCGCGACCAGCGTCCGCGCCAAGGTGTCCGCCACGACCACGAGCGCCGCGCCCAGCAGCGAGGCGGCAGGCAGCACGATGCGCGCGTCGGGTCCGCAGAATCGCCGCACGAGGTGCGGCGCGACGAACCCGACGAACCCGACCGCGCCGGCGAGCGATACGGCGATTCCCGCGGCGGCGGCGGCCACGCCGATCAGGCGGCGCCGCAGCGCAACCGGTTCGACCCCCTGCGTGAATGCCAGGAGGTCGCCCGCCGAGATGCGGTTCACGGCATCGGCGTCGCGCGCGGCCAGGAGCAGCAGACCGATCCACGCGCACACGGCGGCGGCACCGACCGCGATCCGGTGCGCGCCGCCGAGATCGCCCATCAGCCAGAAGACCATCGTGCGCAGGCGTCCGTCGGGCGCGAACGCGAGCGCAACCGCGATCGCCGCCGAGCACGCCGACGCCAGCATAGTCCCCGCGAGGAGGATGGTGTCGTCGCGTCCCGACTCGGCGTGCAGATCGATCGAGAACAGGGCGCGATGCGCCAGCACGAACAGCACCGCCAGGGCCGCCGTCGCGCCCGCCGCCGCCGCGAGCGCCGCCGCGACGCCGCCGAGTCCGAGCGCGAGCGCCCCCAAGGCGCCGCAGGAACCGCCGCCCGAGACGCCGAGCACGTAGGGGTCGGCCAGCGCGTTGCGCAGCAAGCCCTGCAGGATCGCCCCCGACAGCGCCAGCAGCCCGCCGACCGCCGCGCCCGCCAGCGCGCGCGCCAGGCGCAGCCCGAGGATCGCGGAGGCGAGCGAGGAACCATCGGCCGGCGGTCCGCCGGCGACCATCGCCCGCAAGGCCGCGACCGGGTTCAGCGACACGCTCCCGACCGCCAGCGCGCCCAACACCGCGATGGCGAGTCCGCAGCCCAGAACGCCGATGACGGCGGTACGAAAACGCATGCACTCCTCCGCCCCGCCGCCCCGAGAGGGGCGGGGTCATCTCACAGTTTCGCCTCGACGCCGGCGATGATCAGGCGGGGAAGCGTGTTGTACCCGTAGACGAGCTGGTAATGCGCGTTGAACAGGTTCTCGACGCGCAACTGCAAGCGTACATTGGGCGTGAGAACCCGCTCCACGGCAAGCCGCGCCACCGTGTAGGGCGCCAGCTGTTCGGCGACCGAGGAATAGGTCGCGGGGCTCGTGTACGTGTCGTTGCGGGCACCGGTGCGCCGGATGTCGAACTGTCCGTTCCAGAGCGGATCGGCATACGAGACGCCGAGGTTGCCGTAGTAGTCGGCACGGCGAAGCAGCGGCTGGCCGGTGATCTGATCGCGCGGCCGGTCGGCGTTGAGGTTCGCCTCGAAGCGCAATCGCCACCACGACCAGGATCCGGCGAGTTCGGCGCCGTTGATCGCGGCGCGCCCGATGTTCGTGGCGACGAAGTTCGGCGCCAGGTAATCGATCAGGTTCGTGATGCGGGTGCGATAGACGGTCAGGCCCGCCGTCGTGCTCGCGCGCTGCCAATGCAGCCCGACTTCCTCGCTGCGCGCGCGCTCGGGCTGCAACGCGGAGTTTCCGCTATAGGGGTAATACAGGTCGTTGAAACTGGGCGCGCGAAACGCGCTCGACGCCTGCGCGGTGAGCCGCCACTCCGGCAGGAACCGCCATCCCCAGCCGAGAAGGCCGGTGGTCGCCCCGCCGAAATCGCTGTAATGGTCGTGGCGCACGTTCGCCTGCCATTGCTGCGTGCCGTGATGGCCGGAAAACCCGACCCAGGCGGAATCGATGTGGCGCTGGAACGCGGTGACCGCGGCATTGTTTCCCGTCGGGTCGTACTGGTTCGACGATCCGGTCTGCAACTGGTGTTCGAGACCGCCGTTGAAGTCGACCCCGGCGGTGATCGGCGTGGTGTCCTGCACGCTGGCGAGTTGATTGCTGCTGTAGAACACGCCGTTGGAAAACGAGGTCGGGACGTTCGAGACATCCACGGAGTTGTCGCGCGTCTGCGCCACCTGCACCTGCACCACGGACGGGCCGAAACGATGCGCGTCGGACGCGCCGTACCCCTGCAGCGTGGCGTGTTCGAGGTGGATCGAGGTCGGGCCGTCGAAATAATTGTCGAAGTAGGTGTCGTTGCGATTGCCCCAGACCCAGACGTCGTATTTGTCGCTGCCGGCATCGCCGGCAAGACGCAGGCTGCCGTCGCGATGGTTGTTGCCGTCCAGGCCCGGATTGGCGCCGGGCAACTGCGCCGGGTTCTGCGCCGAGATCGCGTTCTGCCCGCTGGTGCCGGCACTCGCCGTCAGCATGGCGGACCCGAGCCTGGTGCTTACGCTGGCGTTGGCGTCGCGGGTGCCGCCCTGCCCGGCATCGGCCTGCACCTGGGCACCGGGATGCGATGCGGCCCGCGTGAAGATCTGGATCACGCCGCCGATCGCTTCCGACCCGTACAGGCTCGACAGGTTGCCCCGCACGATCTCGATCCGCTGGATCGAATCCGTGGAGATGCCGCCCAGGCTCGGCGCGCCCGACAGGGAATTGTTCAAGGGCACGCCATCGACCAGCACCAGCACCTGGTTCGAATTGGTGCCGCGCAGGAACAGGGAGGTCTGCGAACCGAACCCGCCCGAGCGCGCGACCTCGACCCCCGCCTGCTGCGCCAGCAACGTGGTGAGATCCTGCGCCTGCGACTGATCGATTTCCGAGCGCGTGATCACGGTGGTGTCGGGGATCGCGTCGCTCGTCGACTGCGGGAGGCGGGACGCCGTGACGACGATCGTGTCGTCGACCGGCGGCGCCTCCTGCGCATGCGCCGGCGGCCACCACGCCGCCATGGCAAGGAAACTGCATGCAACGCCCGCGCGGCGCGCGGGCGACCCTTCCCGCGCCTGCGGGAATCGTTCGCTGAACATGTTGTGACTCCAGTTCCGGCCCTCCGCCGGAAGGAAACGCGCGACGCACGCCGCGCACGAAAGCCGCGCGCACGGGCGGCGCGCGGGCCCGCCTCTCGGCCGGTCTCCGGGCTGGGAGCGGGCCCGATCGCCTTCCCGCGACGCCGGGAGGCATCGCAGTGGCACTGGATCGGACTTTCGGCGGGCCGGATGTCCGGACCGCCGATGCTCTCGTACCGTTGCGGGGGCAGCACAGGTTGGCGCACAGGGACGGCAGGCAAACCCATCGAGGGCCTGGCTCCCGTCGCCGCGCACGACTGTTTCCCGTTTCACCTTGGCCGGCAGAGCCGGCCGAAGGCACCGAGGAGGCATGGTGCGAACGCGACGGTCAAAAAACCGTACGCGGATCGCGGCGAAATTCTACCAGCGGGCGCTCTGCTACCATCCGCGCCATGCTGGAACCCCTTGACGCACTTACCAACCGGGTCAATGATCTCGTCGCGCTCGTGCGCCATCTGCGGGAGGAAAATCACCAGCTCCGCACCCAGCTTGCCAATGCGCAGGCGGAGGCGGGCGCGCTGCGGGAACGCATGGCCGTTGCCAGCCAGCGGCTGGATGCCCTCCTCGAACAACTGCCGCAATCGGATGGCGCCTGACGCATGGAACAGATCAGTCTCACCATCCTCGGCCGCGAGTATCGCGTTGCCTGCCGCCCGGAAGAGCGCAGCGAGCTGCTGGCCTGCGCGCATTACGTCGACCAGAAGATGTCGGCGATCCGCGAAGGTGGAAAAGTGCTCGGGCTCGACCGGATCGCCGTGTTGGCCGCCCTGCAGATCGCGCAGGAGCTGTTCAGCGCCAAAGGAACCGACGGCGCATCGATGGCGGACGTCCGGCAGCGCCTGCGCGAACTGACCGCGCTCGCGGACGAAGTGCTCGCGCCGCAGGAAAAACTGTTCTGAATCGCCGCCGCGGCCGCGGCAATCGGTACAATTGCATTTCCCTGCGGTGCGCGCGCAAAGGCTGTTATGTTCCTTGAACCAATGCGCTTTGCGCTCGGTCACCGGGCTCGCGTCGCGGTGCGATCGGCACGCGTTTGCTGAACCTAAACGGCGCGGACGGCGACCACCCTGAACCCTCGGTTCAGGATGAGCAGCCGGGCGGCACGCGCGGGGCCCTCTGATCATGCGGTACTGGTTGATGAAATCCGAACCCGGCGAGTGCTCGATCGACGATGCGCTCGCCGCGCCCGGCGCAACGGTCCCCTGGACCGGCGTGCGCAACTACCAGGCTCGCAACTTCATGCGCGACGAGATGCGCCCCGGAGACGGGGTGCTCTTTTATCACTCGGGCTGCACCCCGCCGGGCATCGCCGGCATTGCGGAAATTGCCGGCCCGCCCTACGCCGACCCGACCCAGTTCGATCCGGCCAGCAAATATTCCGATCCGGGCTCCCGGCCGGAATCGCCGCGCTGGATCCTCGTCGACGTGCGCGCCCTGCGCAAGACCCGCCTCATTTCGATCGGCGAATTGCGCTCCCACCCCGAGCTGGCGCAGATGCGCCTGCTGCAGCGGGGGAACCGGCTTTCCATCACCCCGGTCACGGCGGAAGAATGGCGGGTCGTGCAAGGCCTGATCGACGACGGCGCGCCGCCGACCGCGGGCGGGGACGCCTGTCAGCCCTGACAGCGGCGGTTCCCGCCGTCCCGACGCATCCGTAACCTGATCGCCCGGCGCGAAACGCCCTGCGCAGCAGCCTGTCCGGCGCTCCCCGCCGGGACGATCGGAAACCATGCCCTGCCCACCGGAACGCACGCTCGACGCCCTCTCCGACCCCATCGTCCGGGATCTCGCCGCGCGAGGCCGCATCCGCGACTTTGCCGCCAGCGCCGTACTGCATCGCGAGGGCGACCCGGCCGAATCGCTGTTCGTGATCCTGGACGGCGAGATCCAGGGAACCGTCTCCGATTCGCAAGGGCGCGAGATGGTCCTGCATCGCTACGGTCCGGCGGAGTTCGTCGGCGAGATGGCGCTGGGCGCGGCCCTGGGGATGGCGGGCTGCGATCGCCACCGATACTCCGCCTGCGCGCGCACGGCCGCGGTCTGCGCGATCATCGACCGGAATCCGCTCGACGCCGCCCTGCGCGCACACCCCGGGATCCTGCGGCGGATGATCGGCATCCTGACGCTGCGCCACGGCGACATCGTCGACAGCGTGCGGCGGCTCGCGCTGGTCGACGTCTATGGGCGGGTGCGCCAGCTGCTGGTCAACCTCGAAGCCGCCGCCGGCACCGCCGACGCCCCCCATGCGCCCCGGGAACGGTTGACGCACCAGGACATCGCCAACCGGGTCGGCGCGTCGCGCGACATGGTCGGACGGGTATTGCGGGATCTGCTGGCCGGCGGCTACATCGCCGTCGACGACCGACGGTTCCGGATCCTGCGCCCGCTGCCTACGCGCTGGTGACGCCGCGTTCCGCGTCCGACAACGGAATGGGGGGCTCGTTGACCCGCAGCCGCCACACCAGCAGCAGCAGGCCGACGGCGAGCACCGGCAGCGACAGCCATTGCCCCATCGAAAGGTGGAACGCCAGGAATCCGAGGAAATCGTCGGGCTCCCGCGCGAATTCCGCCACGAACCGCAAGACGGCATACCCGATCAGGAACGCGGCGGAAACGACGCCGGTCGGGCGCGGCTTGCGCGAGAACAGCCACAGGAACACGAACAAGGTCATCCCTTCGAGCGCAAACTGGTAGAGCTGCGACGGATGGCGCGGAATGTTGTCATGGGCCCGGGGGAACACCATCGCCCACGGCCAGACGTGCGGATCGGCCGGCCGCCCCCACAACTCGCCGTTGATGAAGTTCCCGAGGCGCCCGAACGCCAGCCCCAGCGGAATCATCGGCACCGCGAAATCGGCGATCTGGAACAGGCTCCGGCCCCGCGAGCGCGCGAAGAGCCACAGCACCAGGGTCACGCCGATGATGCCGCCGTGCGAGGCCATGCCGCCCTTCCAGGGTTCGAAGATCTCGATCGGGTTGGCGAAGTAGTAGCTCGGCCGATAAAAGAGCACGTAACCGAGGCGGCCGCCGAGAATGACGCCGAACACGCCCCAGAACAGCAGATCCTCGACATCGCGCTCCGACATGCCCCGCCACGTTTCGCGGGCGCGCAGGCGGCCCAGCGTGAGAAACGCGATGAAGCCCAGCAGATACATCAGCCCGTACCAGCGCACCGGCAGCGGGCCGATATGAAAGGCGACGGGATCGAATTGGGGGGCGACGAGCATGGCGGGGTGCCTGGGAAGTGGCGACGAGGGAAGTGGCGACGACAACCGGCGGATTGTAGTGGTTCGCCGCCGGCGCACCGGAGCGCCGCCGCGCAGCCCGCTCGCACGGCATCACGCCGCCCGGAGTAAGGTTTCGTCTGGCGCGAATTTCGCCAATTGCCAACCGGAGTGCATGCCAAGATGAAACCATCCCGTATCGCGGTGCTGGGAGCCGGATTCGCCGGGCTTTCGGTGATCCGCGCCCTGCGACGCCACGACCCGCAGGTCCCGATCACGCTGGTGGCGCCGCGCGCCGAACTGCATTACCTGCCCGGCACCATCTGGATCCCGAGCGGACTGCGGCGGCGCGAGGACCTCATCGTTCCGCTCGCGCCCTTCCTGCAGCGCATGCGGGTCGAGTTCATCGCGGCCGAGGCGACGGGGCTGCGCGAGGGCGGCCGGATCGTCGAAACCACGGGCGGGGACGTGCCGAACGAGGCGCTCGTCATCGCCACCGGGGGGCGCTTTCTCAAGAAACTGCCCGGGATCGAGCACGCGATCACTCCCTGCGAAGGCATCGCCGCCGCCGAGCGCATCCGCGATCGCCTGCGCGAAATGACCGGCGGCACGATCGCGGTCGGCTTCGCCGGAAACCCGAACGAGCCGAGCGCCGTGCGCGGCGGGCCGATGTTCGAGTTTCTCTTCGGCATCGATCGCCAGCTCCGCCGCGAAGGACGTCGGGAGCGATTCGATCTCGTGTTCTTCAATCCGTCGAACGAGCCGGGAAACCGGCTCGGCCCCGCCGCCGTCCGCCGACTGCTTGCCGAAATGGCCCGGCGCGGCATCCGCACGCATCTCGGGCACAAGATGGTGCGCTTCGAGCCGGACCGCGTGGTGACCGAGAAGGAATCGTTCGCCGCCGACCTGATCCTCTTCATGCCCGGCATGACCGGCAACACCTGGTTCGACGCGACGGATCTGCCCCGCTCTCCGGGCGGCCTGATCCGGGCCGACGCCCACTGCCGGGTGCCGGGACACGAGGGCGTGTACGTCGTCGGCGATTCCGGCAGCTACCCCGGGCCCGACTGGATGCCCAAGCAGGCCCATATGGCGGACCTCCAGGCCGCCGCCTGCGCGCGGAATCTGCTCGCCGATCGCAGCGGCGCGCCGGCCGACGCGGGCTTCCGGGTGGAACTGATCTGCATCGTCGACGCGCTCGACCAGGGCATGCTGGTGTACCGCAGTCCGACGCGCAACATCCTGCTGCCGCCGATGCGCGCGCTCCATTGGGCCAAGCGGGCCTTCGAACGCCGGTACCTGCGCCAATATCGATAGGAGCAACCGGCATCACCGGAAAAGCGCCGGGAAATATCCGGCGACGGGGTGTTGACGCATTCTCGTTTGCCCAATAAGATGCATCCGTCATACCTCTCTTGAGGTGTGGCCGGCAATGCGAAGAAGTCGCAATTCGACATACCCCGGGGAATTCCCGGGTTCCCAAAATTTCTCAACGAGGAGAACGGAATGAGCAGTCTGTACGAGCAGTTGGGCGGCGAAGCGGCGGTGAATGCGGCGGTCGACATTTTTTATCGCAAGGTTCTTAAAGATGACCGCATTAAGCAGTTTTTCGACGGCGTCGACATGGACCGTCAGGCAGCCAAGCAGAAGGCCTTCCTCACGATGGCGTTCGGCGGCCCCAACAACTACACCGGCGAAGACATGCGCAAGGGGCATGCGCACCTGGTCGCCCGCGGCTTGAACGACTCGCACTTCGACGCCGTGGTCGAAGACCTCGGTGCGACCCTGAAGGAACTGAACGTTCCGGCCGAACTGATCGCGAAGGTGGCGGCCATCGCCGAGACCACGCGCAACGACATCCTCGGTCGCTAAACGGCGGTCCGCAACGATGCCTACGATCGTTGTCGGCGGGCGGGCATACGAATGCCCGCCCGGAGCGACCCTCCTCGAGGGACTGGAGGCACACGGCGTCCCGATGCGTTCATCCTGCCGCGCCGGCAGTTGCCAGTCCTGCATGGTGCGCGCGGTGTCGGGGGACGTTCCCGAAGCGGCGCAGGCGGGCCTGAAGGCGACGCTGCGCGCGCGCAATTACCTGCTGGCCTGCGTTTGCCGGCCGACCGGCGACATGGAGATCGTGACCGATGACGACGCGATCACCCGCGTTCCGGCCGAAGTCGTCGAGATCGGCGAACTGACGCCCGACGTCATGTCGATCCGGCTGCGCCCGGAAGCGCCCTACGAGTACCGCGCGGGGCAGTTCCTGCGCCTGTACCGCGACGACCAGACGTCGCGCTGCTATTCGCTCGCCAGCGTATGCGAGCTCGACCGCGATATCGAGCTGCACGTCACGCGCGTGCCGCAAGGGCAGGTCAGCAACTGGATCCACGAATCGGCCCATCTCGGTCAGACCATGACGATCTCCGAGGCCACCGGCAACTGTTTCTACGTTCCGGGCAAGCCCGAACAGCCGATCCTGCTGGTCGGAACCGGTTCCGGGCTGGGCTCGCTGCTGGGCATCGTCCGCGATGCGCTGCGACAGGGGCACACCGGGCCGATCCGGCTCTACCACGGCACCCTGCGCCGCGACGGCCTCTACGGTGCCGATCGGATCGCGCCGCTTGCGCACGAACACCCCAACCTGCGCTACGTTCCCTGCGTCTTGCGCGAAGAGGCGCCGCCGGAAGGTTCCCAGGGCAGCGTGGTCCAGGTTGCGCTGACGCAGAACCAGGACCTCACCGGCTGGCGCGTGTTCCTCTGCGGCGACGCGAATCTCGTCGCCGGTGCCAAGCGGGAGGCATTTCTCGCCGGCGCATCGATGGACGCGATCCACGCCGACCCGTTCCTGCCCTCCTGACCCATCGCGCTCCCGCCCGCGGGAGCGCGCGGGGCGGCTCCCCGCCCCCTCAGCGCCGCTCGACCCAGTACAACGCACCCAGCGCGATCGTGAACGCAACCATGCCGGGCAGCGCCGCCACCACCACCGGCGGCCAGGTGTTGATGATCCCCAGGTTCGAGAAGATCTTGTTGATCGCATAGAACACCACGCCGATCATGATGCCGGCGAAGATCTTCAGGCTGACCGTGCCCGCGCGCACGTGCAGATACGCGAACGGCAATGCCAGGGCCATCATGACGATGACGACCGGCGGGTAGAACACCTTCTGCCATAGCGCCAGCATGTAGCGCTCGGTGCGCTGGTGGTTCTCGTCCAGATGCCGGATATAGCGGTACAGACTGTACCCGCTCAGCTTCTCCGGCTTCACCAGCAGGACGCCGAAAATGTCGGGCGTGAGGTCCGACTTCCACATCATCGACGGCTGGCGCAGGATGCGGGTCTGCGTCAGAACGCCCGGGGCCGCGGGCGCAGCGGCGCCATCCGGCTGCGGTGCACTCGGCGGCGCCGATCCTACCGACGGCGGTGCCGATCCTACCGACGGCGGTGCCGATCCTACCGACCGCAGCGCCGCCACCGCCGGGTACTGCGTCTCGACCACGTCCGTGAGCATCCATCCCTGGCCGCGCAGGTACTGCCCGCGCCCGGCGGTGGTGATCGACCGCAGGCGCAATGCGCGGTCGAAGGAAAAAATCCGCCAGCCGTCGACCTCGCTGTCGTTGTGTACGGCCTGCACGTTGACGAAGCGCATCCGTTGCCCGGCCGCCGCGCCGGGAACGACGTCGCGCACCCAGATCCCCGAGCGCGATCCCTGAAACAGGTTGCCGCCGACGGCGTGCGATTTCAAGCGTTGCGCCAGTTCCTCCGCGGGCGGGGCCACCACCTCGCCGAACACGTACGTGAGCACCGCGAATCCGACCCCGACCCAGAACACGGCATCGACCAGCCGGCGGGTACTCATGCCCGAAACCCGCATGATCGTGAACTCGGAGTTCGACGCCAGCTTGGACAGCGCGTAGATCGTCCCGATGAGCGCGGCGATCGGCATGAGATCGTATGCGTGGGCGGGCACCAGCAGCACGACGTGCAGGACGGCCGCCCCGAACCGGTACGCCGAACGCCCGAGGTCGCCGAGTTCGTTGATCAGATCGAACAACGAAAAGATGCCGACCAGCGCCGCGAGGACGAACAGCGTGGCGTTGGCGATCTCCCGCCCCAGATACCGGCGCAGCGTGCGCACTACTTCCCCCCCGATTCGCGTCGCAAGGCCGCCCGCAGCATGCGCGGCGAATAGACCCGGCGTACGAACAGGATCGCCGCCAGCGATGCGGCAACGCCGTGGGCCAGCCATACGGCGATCCAGAACCGCATCCGTTCGCGATCGACCCATGCCTGCATGATCTGCACCGAATTCAGATAGATCAGCGCGAGCAGCGTCGCGGCGATCAGGTTCGCCGACCGGCCGACCCGCGGATTGACGTAGGCCAGGGGGATCGCCAGCAAGGCCAGCACCACGCCGACGACCGGCAGCGCGATGCGGCTGAGCAGCTCCCCCTGGTTGCGCGGCGTGAAATCGGTCAGCAGCAGCCGGGTCGGGATGGTCCGCGTCTGCGCATTGGTCAGCGGCGCCTCGGGCTGGGCATCCAGGCGGATCGCATAGCGGTCGAATTCCAGCACCCGGTACTTGGGCACGCCCGCGTCGCCCTCGTAGCGCCGCCCGTTGCGCAGAACGAGGAAGCGCGCGCCGTCGGCATGGGTTTCCATCACGCCGCTCGAGGCGACGATCACGCTCTCCCGGTCGCCGCGCCGCTGCGCTGCGAACACGCTCTGCACCCGCCCGCCTTCCGGGTCGAGGTTTTCGACGAAGAACACGCGATTCGATCCGGCGGATTCGATGAACTGCCCCGGCGTGACCTTGCTGACGTCGTCCCGATGCTGAAACCGGGTGCGGGCTTCGGCGATCAGGCGCTCGGCCCACGGCGACACGAAAAACGCCAGCATCGCGATCACGGCTGCCACCGGCAGCGTGAAACGCAGCACCGGCCGCACCCAGGTGAACAGGCTCTGTCCGGCGGCAAACCAGACGACCATCTCCGAATCGCGGAATGCCCGGGACAAGGCGATGAGCACCGCGATGAATACGGTGAGGACCAGGATCAGCGGGATGTTGGTCAGCGTCTCGAGCGCGACGATCGACACCAGGTCCTTCGGGTCGACCTTGCCGTTGGACGCGTCGCCCAGCAGATGGACGAGGACCTGCGTGAAGACGATGAAGAACAGCACGGAAAACACCGCCCCCGCGTTATTCGAAATCTCGGAGACGATGGCGCGGCGGAAGATCACGTTGGGAAAACCCCGGCGGGGGGCGGCGATAGGTTCCGGCTTTTTCCGGGCTATATACTCAGAGCCTTTCGAGCGCGGAAGACCCCGATGGACTGTACCACGAAGACCGCAAACCCCGAGTCGTGCAAGGCCGACTGCATCGCCGTCGGCATATTCGAAGATCTCGGCCCCACCGACAGCGCGAAGCGCATCGACGAGGCGTCCGGCGGCGCCGTGCGCGCAGCCCTGCGCAGCGGCGACATGACCGGCAAGCGCGGCACGCTGATCGTGCTGCGGTCGCTGGCGAAGGTCACGAGCCCGCGGATTGCCCTGGTCGGGCTGGGCAAGTCGACCGATTTCGGCGACAAGGCATACGCCGAGGCGATCGCCGCCACCGTGCGCGGCTGCGGCGCCGGCGTCGCGACGCTGGCGATCGCGGCGTCCGAGTGGGCGGTCCGCGACCGCGGCCTGCCGTGGGCGGCGCGTGCGCTGGTGCTCGCGGCCCGCGCCGCGCGCTTCCGCACCGACGAACTCAAGTCGCGCGCCGGCAACGGCAAGGGCGACGACGCCAAGAACCCGGCGCGGATCCATTGGCTGCACGCCAAGGCCGACCGCGCGATCGATCGCGCCCTGCGGGAGGGTGCGGCGATCGCCGACGGCATGGAACTCGCCAAGCGCCTGGGCAACCTGCCCGGCAACGTCTGCACGCCCGACTACCTGGCCGGCGAAGCGCGCAAGATCGCGCGCCAGGGCGGGATGACGGCGCAGATCCTCGACCGGCGGGGCATCGAGCGCCTGGGAATGGGGTCGTTCCTGTCCGTGACCCGCGGCTCCGAGCAGCCGCCGCGCCTGATCGTCCTGCGCTACCACGGCGACGGCAAGCCCGGCTTCGCCAATCCCATCGCCCTGGTCGGCAAGGGGATCACCTTCGATTCGGGCGGCATTTCGCTCAAGCCCGGCGCGGCCATGGACGAAATGAAGTTCGACATGTGCGGCGCGGCGTCCGTCCTGGGCACGATGCGCGCGATCGCCGAACTCAAGCCGAAGATCAACGTGGTGGCGATCGTGCCGGCCTGCGAGAACCTGCCCTCGGGCAAGGCCAGCAAGCCCGGCGACATCGTGACCTCGATGTCGGGGCAGACGATCGAGATCCTCAACACCGACGCCGAGGGACGGCTGATCCTGTGCGATGCGCTCACCTATGCGCAACGCTTCAAGCCCGCGGCGATCGTCGACGTCGCGACGCTCACCGGCGCCTGCGTGGTCGCCCTGGGCAATATCCACTCGGGCCTGTTCAGCAAGGACGAAGAGCTGGCCGGCGAACTGCTCGCCGCCGGCCGCGAGGCCGCCGATTCGGCGTGGCGCATGCCGCTGGACGACGACTACCAGGAACAGCTGAAGTCGAATTTCGCGGATATCGCCAACATCGGCCAACCCGGCAACGCCGGCTCGGTCACCGCCGCATGTTTCCTGGCCCGATTCACCAAGGGACAGCGCTGGGCCCACCTGGACATCGCCGGCACGGCCTATCGGGGCGGTGCCGCGAAAGGCGCAACCGGGCGGCCGGTGCCCTTGCTGACCCAATTCCTGCTCGCCCGGGCGGGCTGAGGACGGGCTTGGCCGAAGCGCAGACCCCCCGCGTTCCGGCTCCGGCGGCGCCGGAGCCGGCGGCCTCGCGCACCATCGACTTTCATTTCAACGTCGACCACCGCATCGGCTATGCCTGCCGCGTGGTGCGCAAGGCCCTCGGCGCCGGCAAGACCGTGCTCGTGTTCAGCCGCGACGCCGCGCGCCTGGCCCGCTTCGACCTCGCGCTGTGGACGTTTTCCGCGCTCGATTTCCTGCCGCACGTCGATGCCGGCTCACCGCTGGCCGATCAGACGCCGGTGTGGCTGGCGCAGACGCCGATCGAATCGGCCCGCGACGTGCTGATCCTGCTCGACGACGCGCCCGCGCCGGAGTTCGATACCTGGTTCCCGCGCTTTTCCCGGGTGATCGACATCGTTTCCGGGGATGCCGAAGATCGCGCACAGGCCCGCGTACGCTTCAAAACCTATCGCGATGCGGGGTGGTCCCCGGTCGCGCACGAGGTCGGCACCCAATGATTCCGCGTCCTCCCCCCGGCGGTGCCGCGACGGCACCCCAGGATGATCCCTCGATCCCGGTGCTGACGGAGCACCTCGAATTTCCGCCGCTCGAACTCGACACCACGCTGCCCAGTCTCGCGCCATCGGACGATCCGTTCGCCGCGCTGCCCAGCCTGGTGCCGCCGGACGATCCGTTTCTGCGCGCCCCGGTCCCGCCATCGATGCCGGGACGCCGCGAGCCCGTGCTCCATTGGCCGGACACCCCGGCGCCGGCGGCGACCCGGCCGGAACCCGAGCCCACGCCGGAACCCGAGCTGGAGTGGGAGGCCGCGCCGCCCGAGGCGGCTCCGCCACCGAAGCCGGCCGCCCCGGCCCCGGCGGCGCTCCTGGACGACGCGGCCTGGGCGCAGATCGAACACACCCTGCGCGATACGATCCTGCAGGAAGTCGCGCAACGGCTGCCGCACGAAATCGAGACGACCGTGCGCAGCCGGGCGCAGGCGGCAATCGACCGCGCGCTTGAAAGCCTGGTCGCCGAGGCCCAGCTTGCCATCGCCACGACGCTGCGCGACGTCATCGAACGTGCCGTCCGTGCGAGCCTGGAACTGGAGCGCGAAACGCTGCGCCGCGCGGGGCGCTCCCATTGACCCGCCATCGACACGCCATCAACCCGGAATCTTCCCAGACCATGACTGCCGCACAACGCCCCGGATCCGCTCCGGACATCGCCCTCTCCAAGAGCTTCGAGCCAGCCGAGATCGAACGCCGCTGGTATCCGCTCTGGGAGTCGCAGGGATATTTCGATGCGGGCATGCAGGACGGCAGGCCGGCGTTCGGCATCCAGCTACCGCCGCCCAACGTCACCGGCATCCTGCACATGGGGCACGCATTCAACCAGACCATCATGGATGCGCTGGTCCGCTACCACCGCATGCGCGGGTTCAACACGATGTGGCTGCCCGGCATCGATCACGCGGGAATCGCCACCCAGATCGTGGTCGAACGCCAGATCGAGCAGCAAGGCGTGCACCGCAAGGACATCGGGCGCGACGCCTTCATCTCCAAGGTCTGGCAATGGAAGCAATATTCCGGCGACACCATCCTGCAGCAGATGCGCCGCCTGGGGGACTCCTGCGACTGGAAGCGGGGCTACTTCACGATGGACGCGCCGCGCTCGGAGGCGGTGATCGAGGCCTTCGTCCGCCTGTATGAACAAGGACTGATCTACCGCGGCCAACGCCTCGTCAACTGGGACCCCAAGCTCCAGACCGCGGTGTCGGATCTCGAAGTCGAATCCCAGGAAGAGGAAGGCCGCATCTGGGAGATCCGCTATCCCGCCGCCGACGGCGGCCCCGACTGCATCGTCGCCACGACCCGCCCGGAAACCCTGCTGGGGGACGTGGCCGTGGCGGTGAATCCGGACGATCCGCGCTACCGCGACGCCATCGGGCGCCGGCTGCGCCTGCCGCTGACCGACCGGACCATCCCGGTGATCGCCGACGACTACGTCGATCCCGAATTCGGCACCGGCTGCGTCAAGATCACGCCGGCCCACGACTTCAACGACTTCGCCGTCGGCCAACGGCATGCACTCGCCCCCATCGCGATCTTCACGCCGACGGCGACGGTCAACGACAACGCCCCGGCGCGGTTCCGCGGCCTCGACCGCTACGCGGCGCGCAAGGCGGTGCTCGCCGAGCTGCGGGATTCCGGCCTGCTGGTCTCGGAGCGGCCCCACCGCATGATGGTGCCCCGCTGCGCGCGCACCGGCGAAGTGGTCGAACCGATGCTCTCCGACCAATGGTACGTGGCGATGAGCAAGCCCGTTCCGGCGCCGCACGCCGACGCCGGCAAGTCGCTGGCGCAGGTCGCGCTCGATGCCGTCGAGGGCGGCGAAATCCGCATCTTCCCCGAACAGTGGCGCGGCGTGTACCGGCAATGGCTCACCAACATCCAGGACTGGTGCATCTCGCGGCAGCTCTGGTGGGGCCATCAGATTCCGGCCTGGCACGCGCAGGATGGCCGCATCTTCGTCGCCCGCACCGCGGAGCAGGCGCAGGAGCAGGCGCGCGCGGCAGGCTGCACGGGGCCGCTCGAGCGCGACCCGGACGTGCTCGACACCTGGTTCTCGTCGGCCCTGGTGCCGTTTTCGACCCTCGGATGGCCGGGCGATGCGGACGCCGCCTTCGATCGCTACCTGCCGTCCTCGGTTCTCGTCACCGGCCACGAGATCCTCTTCTTCTGGGTCGCCCGCATGGTCGTGATGACGACCCATTTCACCGGGCGCGTTCCCTTCCGCGACGTCTACATCCACGGCATCGTGCGCGACGCCGAAGGCAAGAAGATGAGCAAGTCCGAGGGCAACACCATCGACCCGGTGGACCTGCTCGACGGCATCGACCTCGAAGCGCTGATCCGCAAGAACACCATGGGCCTGCGCCGGCCCGAGGACGCGCCCAAGGTCGCCAAGCGCCTGCGGCACGAATTCCCGAACGGCATGCCGGCCTACGGCGCCGACGCCCTGCGCTTCACGATGGCGGCCTACGCAACCCTGGGCCGCAACGTCAACTTCGATTTCAAGCGCTGTGAGGGGTATCGCAACTTCTGCAACAAGCTGTGGAACGCGACGCGCTTCGTGCTGATGAACACCCAGGGCAAGGACTGCGGGATCGACGCGCCGGAGTCCGCGCTCTCGCACTCCTTCGTCGATCGCTGGATCATCGGCGAATTGCAGCGCACCGAAGCGGAGGTCGAAAAGGGCTATGCCGACTATCGGCTGGACAACGTCGCCAACGCCATCTATCAATTCGCCTGGAACGAGTACTGCGACTGGTATCTGGAACTGGCCAAGGTCCAGCTTGCCGTCGGCGACGACGCCCGGCAGCGCGCCACCCGCCGCACCCTGGTGCGCGTGCTCGAAGCCTTGCTGCGACTCGCGCATCCGCTGCTGCCGTTCATCACCGAAGAGCTTTGGCAGCAGGTCGCGGTACTCGCGGGAAAGCGCGGCGCCGACGAAACGACCTCGATCATGGTGCAGCCCTTCCCGCGCAGCCAGGCCGGGCGCATCGACGACGCGGCTGATGCGCAGGTGCGCATGCTGAAGCAGCTGATCGACGCCACGCGCAACCTGCGCGGCGAGATGAACCTGCCGCCGTCGCGCAAGGTGCCGCTCATCGTGTCCCCCGCCGACGATCGGGTCGGAGCGTTCGCGCCGTATCTTGCGGCGGTGGCGCGGCTGGAGGCCGTGCGGCCCGTCGCCGATCTCGCCGACGCCGCGCAGGCTGCCGGTCCCGCCCCGGTCGCGGTCGTGGAGCCCTACCGCATCATGCTGCTGGTCGAAGTCGACATCGCCCAGGAACGCGAACGCCTGGGCAAGGAAGTCGCCCGGCTCGAAGCGGAAATCGCCAAGGCCGGCGCACGCCTGTCGACCCCCAGTTTCGTCGAACGCGCGCCGGCGCATATCGTTGAGCAGGAGCGGAGCCGGATGGCGGATTTCGGAGCAACCCTGGAAAAGCTGCGGGAGCAGATGGGCCGGCTGCCGTCGGCGTAGCCGGCTGCCGCGGACCGGCGCGCCGCCGTACGGGCCGAACCGTCGGCGCAACTCCGATCATCCCCGGGGGCCTCCGCTCTGCGGCATATCAATCGCGCCAACGGCCACCGGAGTAGAATATTCATCATGAAGCGTTCAGCCCTCCTCCGCCAAGCGATCGGACTGCTCTCGATCGTCGCCGTGCTGGTTGCGCAATCTGCTGCGGCAGCCTGCGTGTGTGCCTTCATGCAGATGGGCATGCCAGGCCCTTGTGCGACAGGGGTCGTCAATTCGACCATGCCGCCGGCGCGGGTAGCACCGACCGCGCCCGGCACGATGGCGGCGATGCAGGCACATGGCATGGAACGCGGCATGGGCAGCGCATGTGTCTGCCCGGGGCACGATGCGAGCCGGGGCACGGCGGGCGAGGCGTCGCACCCGGCGCTTACCCATGCGGTCGCTGCGACGCCGCGCTACATCGTGGCGGATGTGCAGGCGCTGCCGGCGTGGCGGGCATTCCTGATTGCCACCGCGACGCCGATCCACGCCACCCCGCCGCCCCACAGCATCCTGCACTGCGTATTCCTGATCTGACCTCCTGACCTTGCGAGTCCGCGTTCGCCGCTCCCCGCGGCGATGGTGCGTGCACTCGCGGTGATCCGCTGGGCCGGCGCCCCGACCGATCGGGCCGTCCGGCCGACAGCGGCTCGTTGCAATCCGGTCGGAGATCCACATGAAACGCATCACCCAGACCATCGCCCTCGCACTCCTCGCCGCGGGGCTGGGCGCCGTCATCGGCGCACACTACGCCTCCGGCAACAAGAAGGAGCCCCTGGCGGCCTCCCTTGACGGCAGGCAAACGCGAACGGCGCCCGCAACCGCCGGCACAACCGACGCGACGCGCAGGATTCTCTATTGGTGGGATCCGATGGTGGGGCCTGCGTCGATTTCGCCGAAGCCGGGCATCAGTACGATGGGCATGGCGCTGATTCCGGTATACGCCGCTGGAAACACGGCCGCCGCTCCCGGCAGCGTCACGATCGACCCCGCCATCGAGCAGAACCTGGCGGTCGCGACCAGCACCGTCCGATTCGGCGCCCTGCACCAGACCGTCGACACGGTCGGATATATCCGGCAGGAGACGCCGGTCGTCACCGCGGTGACGTTGCGGACGAGCGGCTGGATCGGGACACTCTACGCCACCACCGAAGGCACGGCGATCCGCAAGGGCGATCCGCTCTTCACCCTGTACAGCCCGCAGCTCCTGGCCGCAGAGGAGGAAATGCTGGCGGCGGCCCGCAACGTTGCGCTTGCGGGCCGTGCGCACGACGAGAGCGCGCTTGCCGAAGCGCGGCGGATCCTTCAGTCGATCCGCATGCGCCTCATCCATCTCGGCGTGAGCCCCAGCCAGCTCGACCGCGTCGCCGCCGACGGCAAGGCGCGGGAATATCTGACTTTTCTCAGTCCCGTTTCCGGATATCTGGCCGCGGTCGGCGTCCGGCAGCGGTCGTTCGTCAAGAGCGGCGAAACCGTGATGCGGATCGATCCGCTGAACCACGTCTGGCTCGACGCTCAGGTATACGACAACCAGCTGCGCTGGCTGCGCCTCGGACAGGTCATGCAGGCGCACCTGGCCGCCGATCCCGGCCATGCCCTGCAAGGCCGGATCTTCTTCATCGACTCCAATGAAGATCCGCAGACGCACACGGTGACGGTGCGCGCCCGTTTCGCGAATCCCGATGGATTCCTCCGCCCCGGGATGTACGCGCTGGTCGACATCCCGACCACGCCGATCCGGCACAGCCTGCTGGCGCCGGCATCGGCGATCATCCATACCGGAACGGACGAAGTGGCCCTGCTCGCGGAAGGAAATGGCCACTTCGTTCCCCGGAAGGTACGCACCGGCCTCGCCGGCAGCGACGACATGGTCCAGGTGCTCTCCGGCTTGCAGCCCGGGGATCGCGTCGTCACCAGCGGCCAGTTCCTGATCGACGTCGAGTCGAACATGAACGAGGTTGCCGCCAAGTTCCTTGCCAAAGCGCAGTCGCCCGGCGCTGCCATGGCGGGGATGCACACGCCCAAGCCGCCGAAGGCGGGCCACTGACCGGACGAGGATCGCCATGCTCCGGAAAACCATCGAGATTTCCATCAGGAACCGCGGGCTCGTCCTGATCCTTGCCGCGGCGATCATCGCCGTGACGGCGTGGCTGACGTTCCACAGCAAGCTCGACGCCGTTCCGGATCTCTCCGACACCCAGGTTCTGGTTCTGACCAACTACATGGGCGAACCGCCGGACGTGGTGCAGGATCAGGTGACCTATCCACTCGAGACCGCCTTGCTGGACGTACCGAAGGTGCAGTCGATCCGCGGCGAGAGCATGTTCGACTTCTCGCTGATCCATGTGACCTTCGAGCCGGGAACGAACCTGTACTGGGCACGCAGCCGGGTGCTCGAATACCTCAATTACGCCAGCACCCAATTGCCGCGCGGGGTCACGCCGCAACTCGGCCCGGATGCCACCGGTGTCGGCTGGGCGTATCAATACGCCCTGCTCGCCGGCTGGTACTGCGCCGACCACCCACGCGGCATCTGGCGCGATCCGGGAACGGGGAAGTGGTACGCCTCGCCCGATGAAGCGACGGACGATTCGGTGCGTGCGCAACTCGTGCGGGTGCGAGGCTTCCGCCACGCGGGAAGCTGTCCGCTGACCGGCAAGCCCTTGGCCAAGGCCAATGTCGACCTCGCCGGGCTGCGCAGCCTGCAGGACTGGTTCGTGCGATTCGAACTCGAATCGGTATCCGGCGTCTCCGAGGTCGCCCCGCTCGGAGGATTCGTCCGCGAATACCAGGTGATCATCGATCCGAACCGGATCCGCGCCTATCGCCTCTCGGTCGGGCAGATCCGCAAGGCGATCGAAGACTCCAACAATGATGTCGGCGGGTCCGTCGTCGAGCGCAGCGAACTGCGCTACATGGTGCGCAGCCGCGGGTACTTCAAAAATCTCCGACAGATCGGCGAGGTGCCGGTCGGCCTGCAGCGGAACGGCACCCCGATTCTGCTCCGCGACGTGGCGACACTGCAGCGGGGCGGAGAGCAGCGTCAGGGGTTGTGCGAGTGGAGCGGCATGGGTGAAGCCGCTTGCGGCATCGTCGTCGTGCGATTTCAAGGAAACACGTACAAGGTGGTCGGGCGCATCAAGAAAAAAATCGCCGAGATCGAACCCAGCCTGCCGGCTGGCGTGCTCGTCGAGACCGGATACGACCGTACGCTGCTGATCGACCGCGCGATCGCGACGCTCTCCGACACGCTGACCGAAGAAATGATCGTGGTGGCGCTGGTCTGCATCGCTTTCCTGCTGCACGGCCGCAGCGCCCTGATCGCCATCATCGTAATCCCGACGAGCATGCTCGCCAGCCTCGCGATCCTCAAGCTGATGGGCGTGAGCGCCAACATCATGAGCTTGAGCGGCATCGCCATCGCCATCGGGGTGGTGGTCGATTCGGCCATCATCGCGGTGGAAAACGCCCACCAGTATCTGAACGAGGACGAATTGCGCGTGCAAAACGGCGAGGCCCCGCGCGAACGCGGCGGCCTCATCCTCCAGGCCGCTGCCGAAGTGGTGCCGAGCCTCTTCTTCAGCCTGCTGATCCTTGCAGTCAGCTTCCTGCCGGTCTTCGTACTGCCGGGGGAAAGCGGCAGGATGTTCAGCCCTCTGGCCCTGACCAGCACCTTCGCCATGGCCGCTGCGGCGCTGGGTTCCATCACGCTGATCCCGGTGCTGATGATGAACTTCATCCGCCCCAGTCTGTTTCCTCTGCGATGGCCAAAGCGCCTGCATTGTTCGCTGGCCGCCGCACTGGCAGCGGCGGCCGCACTGGCCGTGTTCATGCTGGCCGGCCATTCCGCGCTGCTGGCGCCGCACCGCTGGACCGCCGCAGTCGTGATTGCCGTATTGATGCTGCTGCTTGCCGTTCCGCAGCGCATCGTCCAGGAGGATCACAACCCGATCAACCGCGCACTCCAGGCGATGTTCGCTCCGGCGTTCCGCTTCGCCATCGCCCATCGCTGGCCGACGATCGCCATCGCCGCGGCGCTGGCCTTGTCGGTCGCCTGGCCGCTGTCGCACCTCGGCACGCAGTTCACCCCGCCGCTGTGGGAGGGCGATCTCGAATACATGCCGACGACCTACCCCGGGTTGAGCATCACCGAGGCGCGCGCGATCGTGCAACAGACCGACAAGATCATCATGCGCTTTCCCGAGGTGGCAAGCGTGTTCGGCCAGACCGGCCGGGCGGAGACCGCGACGGACGACGCGGGTCTCAGCATGCTCGACACCATCGTGCACCTGAAGCCGCGCGATCAATGGCCGAGCGTGACGGTGCCGCGCTTTTACGCGCGCTGGCCGCAGTGGCTGCAATGGCCGTTCCGCGACACCTTCTGGCCGGACTCGCGCCGCATCCGCGTCGATGAACTGGAAAACGGCTATCGCGACACCTCAGGCGGCCGGCACGAGGGCTTGAGTGAAGCCCTGAACATCCCCGGCCTGCCGGCGTACTGGACCATGCCGATCGCCAACCGGACCAACATGGTCAACAGCGGCAGCAAGACCCTGATCGGAATCCGGGTGGCCGGGCCGCGCCTTTCGGTCCTGGGCAAGCTCTCCAACGACATCGCCGCCGCCATCACGCCGGTGCGCGGCACCCTGAGCGCCATCGCCAACCAGGCCTTGGGAGGCTACTACCTCGACATCACCGTCAACCGCAAGGTGGCGGCGCGCTATGGGTTGACGGTGGGCGACGTGCAGCGCGTCATCGATGCCGCCATCGGCGGCAGCCGGGTCAGCATGATGGTGCTGGGCGTGGAACGCTACCCGATCAACCTCCGCTACCCGGTCAATCTTCGCGACCACCCCGACGAATTGCGCCAGGTACCGCTCATGCTTCCGAACGGCGGCAGCATCCCGCTGGGCATGATCGCCGACATCCGGTACAACGACGGTCCGCCCGAAATCGACAGCTACGACACCCGCACGGTCAACTACATCAACGTGACCACACAGGTTTCCGACGTGGTCGGATACGTGCGACGCGCCAATGCCGCGATCGAAAAGGCGGTCATGCTTCCGCCCGGCTACACCTACGAATGGATCGGCCAGTTCGAAGAGATCCAGGCCGCCAACCAGCGGCTCGCGGTCGCGGTGCCGCTCGTGCTGCTGGGCATCGTGGTGCTGCTCTACCTGGCGACGGGAAGCGCCGTAAGCACGGCCGGCGTGCTGCTGGCGGTGCCGTTCGGCCTGGTCGGTGCGTTCTGGGGCCTGTGGTTCATGGACTACGAGCTGTCGGTGGCGGTCTGGGTCGGCATCGTCGCGGTGGCGGGACTCAGCGCCGAAATGGGCCTGGTACTGCTCGTGTACCTGGATGTGAGCCTGCGGCAGGCGCTGGAGAGCGGCCGCCTCAACAGCCGCGCAGATCTGCTGGAAGCGGTGCACACCGGCACCGTCCGTCGCATCCGGCCAAAGACCATGACGGTCTGTGCTGCGCTGATGGGCCTGGTGCCGCTGCTCTGGGCACAGGGTTCGGGCGCGGACGTGATGCGCCACCTTGCACTACCGATGATCTGCGGCCTGATCACGAGCTTCCTGCTGGAACTGCTGGTGCTGCCGACGCTTTACTACATGGTGAAGAGCCACACGCTGCGAAGCCGGTTTGCGCCGTCCGCCACCGGCGCAGCGCATCCGGACGTCACCGCGGGGGACAGAACATGACCAGCAACGCGTTCCACCGGACAGGAAGGCGCGGCCGCCTCACGGCCGCTGCGTCGACCGCCGCCACCGCGGTCATTGCGCTCATCGCGGCGGCCGGATGCACCTTCTCGCCCCATGGCGAAACGGCAATACGAAGACAGGCGGACACGGCAGGCAGGCCGTTCGCGTTGCCGCCGCCACGACGTCATCCGCAACCGCTTCCGGCGGTGCCGACACCGCGACAGCTGGTCTCCCGGGCGCTCGTCGAAAGCCCCGACGTCGAAGCGGCATACTGGCAGTGGCGCGCCGCCATCGAGGAGATTCCGCAGCAAGGGACCGAGCCGACCGTACCGATGCTCGGAGCAACCATCGGCCTGCAGAGCGGCGCGACGAGCGCGGCGGGCACGATGCTCCAGCTCGCCAACATGTCCAGCGCACCCATCGAGTGGCCGATCAAGCCGCTCACGCAAGCGCGTGCCGCGCTGCAAAGAGCGTACGCGGCGGGCTGGAACTACCGGCGCGCGCAATTCGCCGCGCGCCGGGACGTGCTCGACGCCTGGTACAAACTGACGGCAGACGTCAAGATGGTCGACCTCCTGCGGCAGGACGAACGCCTGCTCGGCGAACTCGAGGCCTTCGCGCGGGCGCGCATCGAGACCGGAACGACACCGGCAACGACCGCGCTGTCGGTCGAGGATGAACGAACCGCGCTGCGGGCCCGGATCATCGCCGTGTCCGCCCGATTGCCCGCCGATCGTGCGGAACTCAACCAGATCCTCGGCCGCCCCGTACGAAGCGCGCTAGGCGTCCCGGACCGGTTCCCGCGCCAGCCTGCCCGGCGGGCGGATATGGATCGCCTGTTGGCGCAGGCAGTGCGGCGCAATCCGGATCTTGCCGCGTTGCGCCGGGAGATCCGCGCCGACCGCCTCGACATCGAACGCGCCAAGCTCGATTACCTCCCGGACTTCACCCTTTCCGTGGATAGCAGTCTGGACGGTCTCATGCAGAACCCGGGCGCCGGAATCATGCTCCCGTTCATGGCGTACCAAGGCATCGATGCGGCCATCCGCCAGAGCCGCGACCGGCTGCGCCAGGCCCGGGCGCAGTTGCGCAGCCGACGGCTCGGCGTCACATCAGGCCTCGTGGCCGATCTGGTATTGATCGATGGCGATGTCCGTCAGATCGACCTGTATGAAAACACGCTGCTCCCCCGCCTGCGGCAGCTGGCGGATTTCGCCCGCACCGACGTCGCGCAGAGTCAGACGGCGAGCGATGCGCCGGTGCGGATCGAACGGCTGCGCGTGCGCGCGCGGGAGACGATCCTGGACCTGCGTCTCGATGCCGCCCGGCGCACCGCCGAT
Organism: Pseudomonadota bacterium; assembly: GCA_021838715.1. Classification (GTDB taxonomy): domain Bacteria; phylum Pseudomonadota; class Gammaproteobacteria; order Burkholderiales; family Burkholderiaceae_F; genus GJ-E10. The sequence continues at coordinate 26,925 of JAKCCX010000001.1, forward strand.
GTCGAAGCGATCACTGCCGCACGACTCGGAAACGGCGCCGCGCTCAGCGGCGCCGCAGGTAATGAATGAATTCCTTGCCGTCCGACGTCTGTTCCACCAGCGCGTTGCCGGTCTGACGCGCGAACGCCTGGAAGTCCCGCATCGAGCCGGGATCGGTGGAAATGAGCTTGAGGGTCTCGCCGCTCTGCATTTCGGAGAGCGCCTTCTTGGCGCGCAGGATCGGCAGGGGACAGCTCAGGCCGCGCGCGTCGACTTCGCGATCGAAGTGCTGCGGGATCGGTTCGACGACATCGTTCATGAAGATTGCTCCCGGTGAAGCTCAGGCGAGCTGTTTCCGCACCCAGTCCGGCACCTGCGACAGCGCCTGCGGCAGCGCCTGGGCGTTGGTGCCGCCGGCCATCGCGAGATCGGGACGGCCGCCACCCTTGCCGCCCACCTGGACGGCAACGAAGTTGACGAGTTCGCCGGCCTTGATCCGGGCGGTCGCGGCCGCGGTGACGCCGGCGACGAGTTGCACCTTGCCGTCGGCGACCGCGGCCAGCACGATGGCGGCGCGCTCGAACTTGGACTTGAGCTGGTCGACGGTGTCGCGCAACTGGCGGGCGTCGACGCCTTCGATCGTGGCCGCGAGCACCTGGATGCCGTCGATCTCGATCGCCTGCGAAACCAGGTCCGCTCCCTGGCCGGCGGCCATCTTCTGCTTCAGGCGCGCGATTTCCTTTTCCAGCGCCTTGACCTGCTCCAGAACCTGGCCGATGCGCTGCGCCGCCTCCGGCACCGGGCTGCGGACCGCCGCCGCGATCTCGTTCAGCCGCGCGTCCATCTCCTGAACCGCTTCCAGCGCCCCGGCGCCGGTCACCGCTTCGACCCGGCGCACGCCGGCGGCGACGCCGCTCTCGGAGACGATCTTGAAGAAACCGATCTCGCCGGTGCGGCCGACGTGGGTGCCGCCGCACAGCTCGGTGGACCGGCTCTCGGACCCGTCACCCATGGCGATCACGCGCACCCGGTCGCCGTACTTGTCGCCGAAGAATGCCAAGGCGCCGGCGCGGATCGCGTCGTCGTAGGCCATTTCGCGCGCGGACACGGCGACGTCGGCGCGGATCGCATCGTTGACGATCCGCTCGACCTGCGCGATTTCGTCCTGGGTCAGCGGCTTGTCATGCGAAAAATCGAAACGCGTGCGGCCGGCATCGACGTGCGAACCCTTCTGCTGCACGTGGGCACCCAGGACCTTGCGCAAAGCGGCGTGCATCAGGTGGGTCGCCGAATGGTTGCCGCGCGTGCGCGCGCGGCGCTCGCCGTCGATCCGCAGCCGCACGCGGTCGCCGACGCGCAGTGCGCCGCCGCGGACCGCGCCATGGTGCCCGAACACGCCGGGCTGGATGCGCTGGGTGTCCTCGATCGCCATCTGCACGGCGCCGGCCTCGATCCAGCCCCGGTCGCCGACCTGGCCGCCCGATTCGGCATAGAACGGGGTCGTGTCGAGCACTGCGATCGCGTGCTCGCCGTCGCGCACCTCGGGCACCGCCGCGCCGTCGCGATAGAGCGCGAGCACCTGTGCATCGGCGGCCGCCGCGTCGTAGCCGACGAACGTCGTAGGCCGGCCTTCGAAGTGCAGTTCCTGCGCCGACTTGAACTTGCCGTGCGCGCGCGCCTGGGCACGCTGGCGCTCCATCGCCGCCTCGAAGCCTTCGGTGTCGACGCCGACGCCGCGCTCCCTTGCCACGTCGGCCGTGAGATCGAACGGGAAGCCGTAGGTGTCGTAGAGCAGGAAGGCCGTTTCGCCGTCGAGCTGCGCACTCGATGCCGGCAGGCGGGCGAAGGCTTCCTGGAGGATCTTCATGCCGTGCTCCAGGGTCTCGCCGAAACGCTCCTCTTCGAGGCGCAGAACGGACTCGATGCGCTCGCGCTGTTCGCCGAGTTCCGGATACGCCGCGTCCATTTCCTTCTCGAGGTCGGCGACCAGGGTCGCGAAAAAGGGCTGCCGGCAGCCCAGGCGATGGCCGTGCCGCAGCGCGCGCCGGATGATGCGGCGCAGGACATAGCCGCGCCCCTCGTTGCCGGGGATCACGCCGTCGGCGACCAGGAAGGCGCAGGCGCGGATGTGGTCGGCGATGACCTTGAGCGAGTTGTCCGCGAGGTCCGCGGTGCCGGTGGCGCGCGCCGCCGCCGCGATCAGGCTGCGGAACAGATCCGTCTCATAGTTGCTGTGCACGCCCTGGAGCACGGCGGAGAGGCGCTCCAGTCCCATCCCGGTATCGACGCAGGGGCGCGGCAAGGGCGTGAGCGTGCCCTCGGCGTCGCGGTCGAACTGCATGAACACGAGGTTCCAGATCTCGATGTAGCGGTCGCCGTCGGCGTCGGCCGATCCCGGGAGGCCGCCCGCAACCCCGGGGCCATGGTCGTAGAAGATCTCGGAACAGGGACCGCAGGGGCCGGTGTCGGCCATCTGCCAGAAGTTGTCGGAGACGTAGCGCCCGGCGCCGGGCTTGTCGCCGATGCGGATGCAGCGCTCCGGCGCCACCCCGATCTCCTTGGTCCAGATGTCGAAGGCCTCGTCGTCGTCCTGGTAGACCGTGACCCACAGCCGATCCACCGGCAGCTTGTAGACGGCCGTCAGCAACTCCCAGGCGTAGGCGATGGCGTCGCGCTTGAAATAGTCGCCGAAGCTGAAGTTGCCCAGCATCTCGAAGAACGTGTGGTGGCGCGCGGTGTAGCCGACGTTCTCCAGGTCATTGTGCTTGCCGCCCGCCCGCAGCGACTTCTGCGAGGAGGTCGCGCGGGTGTAGGGACGGGTTTCCCGGCCGGTGAAAACGTCCTTGAACTGCACCATGCCGGAGTTGGTGAACAACAGCGTGGGGTCGTTGGCGGGGATCAGCGAGGCGGCGCGAACGCGGGTATGCCCCTTCGAGACGAAGAATTGCAGGAAGCGTTCGCGGATTTCGGAGCTTTTCATCGCAGGTGCGGCCGGATGGGTCGGAAATTGCTGCGGATGATAGCGGGAATACGTGCGGACCCGGAGGCCGACATGCCCGGCATCGGCACCGCTGCCACGGGCGGACCTCGGGTCCGCCCGTGGCAGCGCCTTGGCCTTGACGCTGCTACACGATCTTCGAGTACGGCCGGGCCCGCTGGTCGTGGCGAAGGTATTTGTCGAACACCATCGCCAGGGCACGCACGAGCAGCTTGCCCTTGGGCGTGACGCTCACCCATTCCTTCGTGTTCTCGACCAGCCCGGCATCCTGATAGGGGGTGAGATCCCGCAACTCGGCGGCGAAATACTCGTTGAAATCGATCAGGTGCGCCGCCGCGATCGCCTCCTTGGAGACCTCGAACTGGCACATCAGCGCCATGATCACGGCCCGCCGCACCAGATCATCGGAGTCGAGCTGGATACCGCGCTGCACCGGCAGCACTCCCGCACGCAGGGACTCGTAATACTCGTCGAGCGTCCGGACGTTCTGGACGTAGGTCGGGCCCACCTTGCCGATCGCCGACACCCCGAAGCCGATCAGGTCGCAATCCGGGCGGGTGCTGTAGCCCTGGAAATTGCGATGCAGGCAGCCGTGGCGCTGGGCGCGGGCGAGATCGTCATCCGCGCGCGCGAAATGGTCCATGCCGATGTATTCGTATCCGGCGGCACCGAGCCGGCGGATCGCGTCGATCATGATCGTGAGCTTTTCCTGCGACGACGGCAGGTCCTCGGCCGCGATGCGCCGCTGCGGCTTGAAGCGGGTCGGAAGGTGCGCGTAGTGGTAGAGCGCGATGCGGTCGGGGCCGACCTCGAGGACCCGGTCCAGCGTCTTCGAGAACCGTGCGTTCGACTGGTGGGGCAGGCCGTAGATCAGATCGAGGTTGATCGATTTGAACCCCGAGGCGCGCGCCGCATCGACGCTCTCCTTCGTGATCTCGAAGCTCTGCTCCCGGTTCACCGCCTGCTGCACGACCGGATCGAAATCCTGGACTCCGACCGACATGCGGTTGAAGCCGAGTCCGGCCAGCGTGCGGATCTTGTCGCCGGGCGCGCTGCGCGGATCGATCTCGATGCTGAATTCGCCGCGGTCGGCGAGGTCGAAGCGGGCGCGCAGCATGTCGCGCACCTGCTCGAGCTGCTCGTTGCTCAGGTAGGTCGGCGTCCCGCCGCCCAGATGCAGCTGCTCGATGCGCGCCCGCCCCTTGATCTCGGACGCGACCAGATCGATTTCCCGCTCGAGGAACTCGAGGTACTCGGCCGCCTTGGCGCGATCCTTGGTGGCGATCTTGTTGCAGGCGCAGTAGTAGCAGACCGTGTCGCAGAAGGGGATATGGATGTAGACGGAGATCGGCCGCTGCGCGCCGGCCGTGCGCACGCCGAGCCAATGCCGGTAGGTGTCGGCATCGAACGACTCGACGAACCGGTCCGCCGTGGGGTATGAGGTGTACCGCGGCCCCGGTTGGTCGAACCGGCTTATCGTGGCCCGGTCCGGGAGGTCCACCAGCTTGCGACGCCCCGACCGGCCTGCCGTGCAGGCGCCCGCATCTATGACTCGATCATCCACTTTCTGCTTCCCGTTTTCCATGCCGATGACATGGATTATTTGTTCTCGTTCAGGACGGGTAATATGTCAGCCATGTGGCGATGTGGTTTGATCGCCGTCAACCGTCCCCAATGTAAGATGTGAGGCTTGGGGGCGCGGTTGCACAGGATGCAAGTCCTCCATCAAGGAATTGGAGAAGATGGCCGTTCCCTCCACGTGTCTGGCGAGCCTGCGCGTTGCATGCTCGAACTGCAACCTGCGCGAACTGTGCCTTCCCGTCGGGCTTTCCGGCACCGAACTGGGACAGGTCGAGCAGATCGTGGCCACGCGCCGCAAGATCCGCCGCGGCGAGGCGCTCTTCCGCGCCGGCGATCGATTCGAATCGCTGTACGCGGTGCGACTGGGATTCCTCAAGAGCACGCTCATGTCGCCCGACGGCCACGAACAGGTGACCGGCTTTCACATGGCAGGCGAAGTGGTCGGTCTCGACGGGATCTCCGCCGAAGCCCACACCTGCGACACCGTTGCGCTCGAGGACACGGAAGTCTGCGTCCTCCCATATGAACGGCTCGAGGAGATCGCGGCTGCGGTGCCTTCGCTGCAGAACAATCTGCGCAAGGTGATGAGCCGCGAGATCGTGCGCGAGCACGGCGTCATGCTGCTGCTGGGCAGCATGCGGGCGGAAGAGCGCCTGGCGGCGTTCCTGCTCAACCTATCGCAGCGTTTCGAAGCCCGCGGCTATTCCCGCACGGAGTTCGTCCTGCGCATGACGCGGGCGGAAATCGGCAGCTTCCTCGGTTTGAAACTCGAGACCGTCAGCCGGGCCCTTTCCCACTTCGCGCAGGATGGGCTCATCGAGGTCGAGCAGAAACACCTGCGGATTCTCGACTCGGATCGTCTGCGGGCGGTTCTGGGGTCGAGCGTGTCTAAAGAGGCGCACTGACCGGCGGCTCGCGGACGGCCGCATTCGCGCGCGCCGCCTCGTCGGGAGGGATCAGATCGATGCGGTCCACGACCACCGCGTCCACCCCCCAGGACTCCAGGGTTCGCACCCGCACCGGATCATCGACGGTGTAGCAAAGCAGATTGAAACCGGCATCCTTGACCGCGTGCGCGGTGGCCTCGTCGAGCGCGTGGTATTCGCAATGCAGGCTCGCACAGCCGCAATGCTCCAGCGTCCGGCGCCATTTCGGCCCGATGCGGGAAACCAGATATCCGCGCGGCAAATGCGGAGCCGCCCGTCGCGCCGCCTCCAGCGCAACGACGGAAAACGACGACAGCAGCGGCGCACGATCGCCGGCGATGTCGTTCTTTGCGCAAAACCGGGCAACCGTCCGGGCGACGGCCGTTCCGGTCTGCTTTTCGAAGCCCGGAACCGGTTTGATCTCGACATTGAGCCAGATGCCCCAATGCGCACAGGCCCGCAGGGCCTGCTCCAGCGTGGGAATCGGCTCGCCCAGGAACTCGGGCGCGAACCGCTCCCCCGCATCGAACCAGGTCAATTCGTCGACGCTGTAATCGCACACGCAGCCGTTGCCGTCGGTCGTCCGTTCGAGCGATGCATCGTGCAGCAGCACCGGCACTTCGTCGCGCGACAGCGCGGCATCGACTTCCGCCGCGTGGTAACCGTACCCCAGCGCGGCATTCAGGGCTGCGATCGTGTTCTCGGGTGCCAATACGCCGCCGCCGCGGTGCGCGATTCGATTCGGATAGGGCCACATTCCGCATACCCTCCCGCGGCAAGGCATTCGCGGGCAGAACCGCTGCCCGATCGATTCCAGAGTAATCGCACGCCAACCGTGCCGTCAAGAGCCGGCGCGCGAAGTAAGATGCGTGGGATCAACGACGGATGACGGCGCATGGCGCCGCAACCGGCGCGCGATGCCGGAGGATCCGAAATGGAAAAACACGACCGCAACACCAACCCCGCCCCTGCCGCGAACTTCCTGCGCAACCTCGTCGCCGCCGACCTGGCGGCCAACCGGTTCGCCCGTCGGCGCTGGAACGGCGCTCCCGGCGACGGCGACTTCCAGCACCTCGGCGGCCTCGACGCCGCGCGGATCCGCACCCGCTTCCCGCCGGAGCCGAACGGCTACCTGCACGTCGGCCATGCCAAATCGATCTTCCTCAACTTCGGCCTGGCGCGCGACTTCCACGGGCGCTGCCACATGCGCTTCGACGACACCAACCCGACGAAGGAGGAGCAGGAGTACGTCGACAGCATCGCCGACAGCGTGCGCTGGCTCGGCTTCGACTGGCAGGACGGCGCCGAGGACAACCGCTATTTCGCCTCGGACTATTTCGAGCCCTTGTTCCGCTGCGCCGAATTCCTGATCGAACGCGGCCACGCCTACGTCGACGAGTCGAGCGCCGAAGAACTGCGCCTGGCGCGCGGCACGCTCACCGAACCCGGCCGCGCCTCGCGCTATCGCGACCGGCCGGCGGCGGAGAGCCTGGCGCGGTTCCGCGAGATGCGCGCCGGCGCGCACCCGGAAGGATCGATGGTGCTGCGGGCGCGCATCGACATGGCCTCGCCCAACATCAACCTGCGCGACCCGACCCTCTACCGCATCCGTTTCGCGCACCATCACCGGACCGGCGACCGCTGGTGCATCTACCCGATGTACGACTTCGCGCACGCCCTGTCCGATGCCCTGGAAAGCATCACGCACAGCATCTGCACGCTCGAGTTCGAGGACCATCGCCCGCTCTACGACTGGTGCGTGGAACGCTGCGTGCCGGTGCTGCGCGGACCGCAATGGCGCGCCGCCCTCGAACTCGTGCGCGGCATCCGCGAACAAGGCGGCGAAGCGGCGCGCGAGTTCGCGCTGCATTGCCACAACTTTGCCGGGAAGCTCTTCGCGAGCGCGGCGGAGGAGCGCATGCGCGCCCTGTTCGCAGGCTGGGAGCGCGACCGCGGCGCCGTGGTGCGCGACGTCGAGTCGTTCTTCGATCTGTTGCTCGGCACGCCGGGGTCGTTCGCGCCGCTGCTCGCGCATGCCCTGGAGGAGCGGCTGCCCGACCCGTTCGACCTGCCGCGCCAAAGCGAATTCGCCCGGCTCAACCTCGATTCCGTCGTGCTGAGCAAACGCAAGCTGATCCAGCTGGTCGATGAAGGACTCGTCGACGGCTGGGACGATCCGCGCATGCCGACGCTCGTCGGCCTGCGCCGCCGGGGGTACACGCCACGCAGCCTGGCGCTCTTCGCGGAACGCATCGGCGTGAGCAAGGCGGACTCCCGGATCGAGTACGCCGTGCTCGAGCAGGCGCTGCGGGACGACCTCGAGGATCATGCGCCGCGCGCGATGGCGGTGCTCGATCCCTTGCGGCTCGTCCTGACCAACGTCCCGGAAACCACACGGGAAGAATGTTCGGCGCCCGTGCATCCGCACCGGCCGGAACTCGGCACGCGCACGATCCCGCTGCGGCACGAGCTGTGGATCGAACGCGAGGACTTCCGCGAGCAGGCGTCGCCCGACTTCTTCCGCCTGACGCCGGGAGGCATGGTGCGGCTGCGCTATGCCTACGTCATCCGCTGCACAGGAGTCGAGCAGGATGCCGAGGGGCGGATCACCGCCGTGCAGGCCGAGATCCTGCCGGACACGAAGAGCGGCACGCCCGGAGCCAGCGCCGTGAAGGTCAAGGGGGCGATCCACTGGCTGCCGGCGGCGGATTCCCCGGCGGCGGAAGTGCGGCTCTACGATCGCCTGTTCTCCTGCGACGACCCCGATGCGGGGGCGGAGGACTACCGCACGCGGCTCAACCCGGAAAGCCGCCGCAGCGTTTCCGCATACCTCGAGCCCGCGCTGGCCTCGGCGGCGGCGGACGAGCGCTTCCAGTTCGAACGCCATGGCTACTTTGTCGCCGACCGCGTCGACCACCGCGGCGACCGGCCGGTGTTCAACCGCATCGTCACGCTGAAGGATTCGAGATCGCGGTGATGCAAGCCCAAGACACCATCCCGGCGCGGATCGACGCGCTCCGCGCCCGATTGCGCGCCCATGGCCTGTCGGCCTGGATCGTCCTCTCGTCCGACCCGCACCTGTCCGAGTACCTGCCCGCACGTTGGCAAACGCGGCAATGGCTCAGCGGGTTCACCGGTTCGGCCGGCACCCTGGTGGTCACGGAGGATCGTGCCGCCTTGCTGGTCGACAGCCGGTACTGGGTCGACGCCGAACGCCAGCTCGCCGGCACCGGCATCGAAACCGTCAAGGCGGCGGGAAGCACCGGCGCCCCGCTGACGGACTGGCTCTGCGCCCACGTACCCGAGGGCACGGCGGTGGGCGTCGACGGCATGACCATCGGCCTGGCGCTCGCGCGCGCCATCGAAACGGCACTGCAGGGACGCAATGCGCGGCTGCGCACCGATCTCGACCTGACCGACGAAATCTGGCCCGACCGGCCGCCGCTGCCGGCGGACGGGGTGCACGAGCGCAACGCGCAATTCGAGTCGCGCAGCCGCGCGCACAAGCTCGCGCTGATCCGCGAACGGATGCAGACCTGCGGCGCCGACCGCCACTGGATCTCCAGCCTGGACGACATCGCCTGGCTGTTCAACCTCCGCGGATCGGACATCCCGTTCAACCCGGTGTTTCTCGCCCACGCCCTCATCGAACGCGACGGCGCGACCCTGTTTCTCGCCCCCGGCAAGGTCGATGCCGCCCTGGAACAGCGGCTGCGCGCCGACGGCGTCGAACTTGCCGAATACGGCCGGGCGCGATCGGCGCTCGCCGCCGTCGGTCCCGGCGAAGCGGTGCTCCTCGATCCCCGCCGGGTGACGGCGGCGATGGCGCGCGCGCTTCCCCAGGGCGTGCGCATCATCGAGCAGATCAACCCGTCGGTGCTGATCAAGTCGCGCAAGTCGACGGAAGAGCTCTGGCACGTGCGCGCCACCATGGAGCAGGACGGCGCGGCGCTCTGCGAATTCTTCGCCTGGCTGGACGATGCCGTCGCGCGGCGCGAACGCATCACGGAATGCACGATCGATGAACGGCTGTCGGCGGAACGCGCGCGCCGGCCCGGCTTCGTGTCGCTGAGCTTCGAAACCATCGCCGGATTCAACGCCAACGGCGCCTCGCCCCACTACCGGGCGACGGCGGAGGCCCATGCCGTGATCTGCGACGGCACCGTCTGCGGCGAAGGCCTGCTGCTCATCGACTCCGGCGGACAGTACGAAGGCGGAACGACCGACATCACCCGGGTCGTTGCCATCGGCCGGCCGACGCCGGAACAGCGGCGCGATTTCACGCTGGTGCTCAAGGGGATGATCCAGCTCTCGACCGCGCGTTTCCCGCACGGGCACCGCGCTCCCCTGCTCGACAGCCTCGCGCGCGCGCCGCTATGGGCGCATGGGTTGGACTACGGCCACGGCACCGGCCACGGCGTGGGCTACTTCCTCAACGTGCACGAGGGGCCGCAGTCGATCTCTCCGAGCGCGCCGCCCGAGCCGCATACGGCGATGGAAGTCGGGATGATCACGTCCAACGAGCCGGGGGTCTACCGGCCCGGGAAATGGGGGGTGCGGATCGAGAACCTGCTGGCGACGGTCCCCGCGCCGCAACGCGAAGACGGGGCGTTCGGCGAATTCCTGCAGTTCGAGACGCTCACCCTCTGCCCGATCGACCGGCGCTGCATCGACCGCAAGCTGCTGCGGACCGACGAGATCGCATGGCTCGACACCTACCACGCCACCGTGCGCCGGCGCCTCGAGCCGCTGGTCGGCGGTGCGGCGCGGCGGTGGCTGATCGCGGCGACGCGGCCGATTTAGTGTAGTCCCTGCACCGCGCCTCATGTCGCGGTGCAGGCATGGGCCGCGGCCGAACCGGCGCCCCCCGTGCGCAGATGCTCCGCCAGACCCGCATCCATCGCCGCGGCATGGACCGCAAACCACTGCGGCAACTCCTCCGCCAGACGATCGGCGATGTCGGCGTCGCCGGCATCGTGCCGCCGACGGACCTCCGCCACCACGTCGAGCGCCATCTCATGTTCCCGGGCGTGGCAGGCGCAGGCCGGAAAGGCGGTCTCGCGCATCCAGTGCTCCTCCTGCGCGAAATGCCGCAGCAGATGCTCGTGCAGGGCGAGCAGGGACTGCGCGCGATCGCCGGGCCCGCGCAGCGCATCCATGCAGTCGTAGAACTCGCGGTGGATCGCGTCCATCGGCGCATGGCCGAGTTCGATCCGGGCGCCCGATGATTCCGGGCCGGCCGCGGCAATCGCCGTCGTTTCGGTCATCAGCGGTACACGATCACCGGGATCTGGCTGTGCGTGAGCACCTTCTGGGTCTCGCTGCCGAGCAGCACCGCGCTCAGGCCGCGGCGCCCATGCGACGCCATGAAGATCGCATCGCAACCGCGCTCCTTGGCGGTCTCGATGATCGCCTCGAACGGCGAAAAGCTGCGCGCCACCACGGTCTCGACCGGCACACCGCCCTTGCGCGCCGCCGCCTCCAGCACCTCGAGACGCTCGCGCGCGGCCAGATTGGCGCGCTCTTCGTACTCGACGATGGTTTCGGGACGGTACTCGGACAGGGTGGCGTAGGCGTAGGGCTCGACCGCCGTCACGCCGACGATCGACGCGCCCAGCTTGGCCGCCAGCTCGACCGCTCCGGCGATGGCGTGCGCGGACAGTTCGGAGCCGTCGGTGGGAACCAGGATTTTCTGAAACATCGCATGGTCCTTTCTTGGTTGGGTTCGGCCTATTCCAGGACAGCGTAGCAAAAACCGCCCCGACGGACATGGATCCTGCGCAGGATGGGCCCAATCGCCGCTCAAGCCCCCGCAATGCCTTCCAGCACACGCGCCGCCGCCAGCAGCCCCATCGCCGCAGTCACCGTCACCACCGAACCGTAGCCGCCGCACGCCAGCGGACTCCCCGGCTGGGCGCCGCCCGGGGCGCAGGACGCGTCCGGGTCCGGGTACCGCACCGGCTCGTCGGAATACACCGCGGCGACGCCGAAGCGCCCGGCGCGGCCCCGCAATCCGGCCGCCGGAAACCCATGTTCGCGACGCAGGCGATGGCGCAGCTTGGCCAGCAAGGGGTCGCCCGCCGCGGCCGACAGATCCGCGACCCGGAGGCGTCCCGGATCGCGCCGCCCGCCGGCCGCGCCGCAGGACACCGCGCCGATCCCGCGTTCGCGTGCGCAGGCGATCAGGGCCGCCTTGGCGCGAACCGCATCGGTGCAATCGATCACCCAATCGACGCCGCGCAGCAGGGCCTCGGCGTTGCCGGCATCGAGAAACTCCTCGATCGCGACCGTCTCCGCCGCCGGATCGATGGCGCGGATCCGGTCGGCCATCGCCTGCACCTTGGGTTTGCCGTACTCCCCGTCGAGGGCGTGGATCTGCCGGTTGGTGTTGCTCTCCGCGACATGGTCGAGATCGACCAGCGTCAGCCGCCGCACCCCCGAGCGCGCCAGGGCTTCCGCGGCCCAGCTCCCCACGCCGCCGATGCCCACCACCGCCACCCGCGCCCCGGCAAACCGCGCGCAGGCCTCGTCGCCGTAAAGACGCGCGATCCCGCCGAACCGCCGTTCGGATGATGCCGACGACTCCCCCCCGGACGGATCGGACTCGTACAATGGCGGTTCCGGCGCAATGTCACCCATTTTTCAAAACGCTCCACATGACGAACGCCAATCTTCGCACCGAATACGAGCGTTTTTCCCTGACGGAAGACGAAGCGGGGATGGACCCGCTCGCGCTGTTCGCGCGCTGGTTCCGCGAAGCCATCGACTCCGGCGGCCGCGAGCCCAATGCGATGGCGCTGGCGACGGCCGACGCGCAGGGGCGTCCGGCGGTGCGCATCGTGCTGTGCAAAGACTTCGCAGAACAAGGGTTCACCTTCTTCACCAATTTCGAGAGCCGCAAGGGCCGCGAACTGCGCGCGAACCGGCAGGCCAGCGCCCTCTTCTTCTGGGCGGCGCTGGAACGGCAGGTGCGGATCGACGGCGTCGTGGAAGAGCTGCCGGCGGCGGCGTCCGACGAATATTTCGCCCAGCGCCCGCTCGATGCGCGGATCGGCGCCTGGGTGTCGCAGCAAAGCAGCCCGATTCCCGACCGGACGTGCCTGGAAGCCCAATTCGCGCAACTGCGCGAACGCTTCACCGAACAATCGCCGCCGCCGCGCCCGCCGCATTGGGGCGGCTACCGCCTGGTTCCGGACGCGATCGAGTTCTGGCAGGGCCGCCCGTCCCGCCTGCATGACCGGCTGCTCTTCGCCCGCGCCGGATCCGACTGGACGCGAACGCGTCTCGCGCCATAGACAGCCCGGCCGGATATGAGGAGAATTCCCCGATTGACCATCGCCGGAACCCGTCGACTCCCATGAGCACCGATCCCATCTCGATCATCATCATCGAAGACGAACCGGAGTTCCGTCGGCGGTTCGCCCAGATCATCGAAAGCGAACCCACCATGCGGCTCGCCGGCGTGGCCGCGAACAAGCGCGATGCCCAGGCGCTCATCGACCGCGAGCACTTCGACGTCATGCTGATCGACCTGGGACTGCCGGACGGCACCGGCATCGACCTGATCCGCAACGTGAGCCAGAAGAAGCCCGACGTCGACATCATGGTCGTCACGGTGTTCGGAGATGAGCAGCACGTCGTCTCGTCGATCGAAGCGGGTGCGACCGGATACATCCTCAAGGACTCCACGCCGGCAGACGTGATCTCCTGCATCCGCCTGCTGCGCGCCGGCGGATCTCCGGTAAGCCCGGTCGTGGCGCGCAGCGTGCTGCGGGCGATCCGCTCGCGCATGGGCGCGGCCGGTACCGTCGGCAACGTCGGCGCCGTGTCCCGCTCGTCCAACACCGAAAGCAACCCGCTCTCCGGGCGCGAAACCGAAATCCTGCAGCTGCTGGCCAAAGGCATGAGCTTCAACGAGATCGGCGAGATCCTCGGCATCTCGCCGCATACCGTCACGGCCCACATCAAGAAGATCTACCGCAAGCTCGCGGTGCATTCGCGAGGGGAAGCCGTGTACGAAGCGAGCCAGATGGGACTACTGCGCTCTTGATGCCGTCCCGGTTGTCCCGGCGCTCGTCCTGGCCCGCGCGCGCCCGGCGGATCGCGATCGCGTTCGTCGCGCTGCTTGCCGCGACGGGCTGGCCACCGACCGCCTCGGCGGAGCCGCTGGCCATACACCGCATACGCTGGTTCTTCACCGATGCGGCCGCGGGCCGCGCCGCGCCCGGGACCGGCATTCCCTTCACCCTGCCCATGCACTGGACCTCGGGCGCGCAGAGCGGGCTGCGCGCGGTGTCCATGCAAGGGGGGTTCATCCTGACGCAGGTGCCCACCGGAACCTGGGCTGTCCTGATCTCCGGGTCGAGCGAAGGCGGAACGGTCTTCGTGAACGGCCATTTCGTCGGCGCGGTGCCGGCCGAGACGGTGATGCGCCACGTGGCATGGCACCGCCCGTGGCTCTTCGCAGTGGCGCCGTCCGACCTGATCGCCGGCGACAACCAGCTGCAGATCCGCACGCGGTACGGACCGGGCGCGCACGCCCTCGCGGGCATCACCGTCGGGCCGCTGGATCCGCTCTGGGACCGCTACACCCGTGCCGAATTTTTCGCCACGACATGGAGCTGGATCGGCGCCGCGACGGCATTGTTTGCGGCAGTCGTCGCGTTCACGATCTGGACGCAGCGGCGCGACAAGGTATCGCCCCTGCTCGCGCTGGCCAGCGGATTCTGGCTCGTGCATGCCGCAGCCCGCCTGATCGAGGTGATGCCGGCGAGTGCCCAGGCGACGGCCGAAGCCGCCTACGCGGGCGGCTATGCGGGGTTTCTCGCCGTCGCGGCGATCGCGCTGCTGCGCTGGCGCCACCCGGTTCCGCGGCGGGTCGAATGGGAGCTGGCGGCAGCGATCGCCGCCGGCACCGGCCTGCTCTGGTTCGAGAATCTGCTCGATTTCCCGTCGATCGGCGATGCGGCGCTGGTCAACCTCGCGGCGCCGATCGCGCTCGGCGCCTGGGCCGCCGCGGCGATCCGCGGCTTCGTCCAGTCCGCCCACGACGCGGAATCGGCAAAGGAGGATCTCGAGAACCGGGTCCGCGAACGGGAACAACTGCTCAAGCGCAACTACGAACGCCTGCGGGAGAGCGAACGCCTGCAGGCCCAGTCGCACGAGCGGCAGCGCATCATGCAGGACATGCACGACGGCCTGGGTTCGCAATTGATGTCCTCGCTCATGCTGGTCGAGCGCGGCGGCGTCAGCCCGGACCAGTTCGCGCAGATCCTGCGGGAGTCGATCGACGACATGCGCCTGGCCATCGACGCCCTCGCGGCCGAGGACGTGGACATGGCGGCGGCGCTGGGCAATCTGCGTTTCCGCATGGAGCCGCGGTTCCGCGCCGCCGGTGTGGCGCTCTCCTGGGATGCGCGGACGCTTCCCCCGGAAATTCCGCTCCATCCGGACATGGTGCTGCCCTTGCTGCGCATCGTGCAGGAGGCCCTTACCAACGCCCTGAAGCACAGCCATGCGCGGGCGGTTCGCGTGACCCTGGCCGCGACCCCCGGAGAAAAGCCCGATACCGGCTGGCTCGACATCCGGGTCACCGACAGCGGACAGGGCATCGCCCCCGACAGCAATGCCGGGCGCGGCCTGCTCAACATGCGCAACCGCGCCCAGAAGATCGGCGCCCAGTTGCGGATCGACACCGAACCCGGGCGGGGAACGACGATCGCGCTGCGGATGCGCTTCGAGAAGGACGCAACCGCGGGGCTGCGGATGCGGACCACCGCACCGCTCAACACGCAGGCGATCATCGAACAGGTGCGCCGGGCAAACCCGCCGACGGGCTCGGGGGCCTCCTGATGCGAGGCCCGGGATTCGAACGGCAAACGCGCGTTTAGGCCGTTTCGGCCCCGGTATTTCGCACTTCAGCGCAGCGCCCCGGCGGAGACAATCGGCGCAAGACCAATCCCCCGACGGGGCGCGCCATGACGTTCATCAAGCCATACCTGATCCGGTTGACCCACTGCGATCCGACAGGACAGGTGTTCTATCCGAACTACTTCCACCTCTTCAATGCGCTGGTGGAAGACTGGTTCTATGAGGCGATCGAAGTCCGCTACGACCAGTTCCTGATGGAGCGGCGCATGGCCCTGCCGACGGTCCGCCTGGAGACGACGTTCACCAAGCCCTGCCGGATGGGCGAAACGGTCGACTTCTGGCTGACGCTTTCCCACGTCGGACGCAGCTCCGTGCGGTTCACGATGGGCGTCGAGAAGGACGGCGAGCAGCGCGCGCGCATGAACCGCATCGCCGTCTGCGTCGACCAGAACACCCACAAGTCGACGCCGATTCCCGACGACATCCGCGAGAAGATGCTCGAATTCATGCGGGAATGACCGCCCGGCCGGATCGGGGCGCCGACCCGGTATCCTTTCCGGCCATGCAAATCCCCGATCTGCTCGGATACGTGGCGGCGAGCCTGACCACGGCGTCCTTCGTTCCGCAGGCGCACCTGACCTGGAAGACGCGTCGGGCGCACGGCGTGTCGCTCGGGATGTACACCCTGTTCACCGCCGGCATCGCCTTCTGGCTGATCTACGGCATCGCCATCGGCGCATGGCCGGTGATCGTCGCCAATGCGATCACGCTGAGCCTGGCGGTATTCATCCTCTGGATGCGGTTGCGGTTCGGACCGTAGCGGAGCCTTCGGTGCGGCGCCGGCCTATCCAACCTTGATTGCCTGGGCGGGCAGATACTGCGCCGCGATTCGCGTCAGCCGATTGGCGATCGCCTGCGCACGCCTGGCTCCCGCATCCGAAAACATATGGCCTGCAACCTGCTTCTGCAGAGTCCTGGCTTCCGCCGCGCTGACGAGGCCAATCAGCCGGTATGACGACAGCAGCATCGTTTTCAAGCCGCCAAAATCAACGCCACGTTGCCGCAGTTTTTGCATGCCCTCTTGCGCCTTTTGTGTCGAAAGCGCGGCGATCGATGCGGAAATGGCAGGAATGCTCATCTCCGCCGCGGCTTCCTCATCCTCGAAAGCATCCAGATATTCCCGTTCATATGCTTTCGGATTCTTCTGAAACGCAGTTCCAACGCTGCGGAGCAGGGTGCCAAGCGAAATCGCGATGTTGGGCGGGTGCTGCCCTTGCACGGACCGCTGAAAAAAGATTGCCAGCATCGCCCTGGCACGATTCGGGGCAAGAACCGACTGGAGCAGTTGCCCGTAGGCCCGGTCGGAATACCGGATGATGTGTCCCGGATTTCTCGACTGATCGCTGTTCAACTGATCCAGATCGGCGACGTAGCCATCGAACGGATCGGCCGTGCCGCCAGGTGCGACCGACGGGCGGATTCGCCTCGGATCGACAGCGGACGGGGGTATGGTCGGCGTGCGCACCGCCTGCGTTTCGGCCGCATCGCCGCAGGGCGTATCGCTGAATGTGACCGCCCCGTCCTTCGCGGTACATCGATAGATTTCGGCCGATCCCAACGCCGGAAGCAACGCCAGAACGATCGCCATCCAGACATGGGGTCGAACCATCACGGCATCCTTGCGCTCGCCGGGGCGCAATCCCCGGAGCGGCAGTCATCCTGCTCGATACGTTTGCGTCGGCGGGCGAGAGCACGCGCGATTCCGGTCACACTGGCTCCGCCATCGATCGGGGCCTTCGCCCCGACCGGTTCGTGTCCGCCCGGTTGATTTGCTTTCCTGCGATGGTATTCCACCGGACGCATCTTGTCCGCAGGAAAACGGGTCGGCCGGATCCCGGCACGCCGATTGGTGGGCGGAGCGGATGGCCCGGCGCAGGGAATAGGCGTGCGATTGCGGCGATGACGCCTGCACCACGCAGGCGAGCGACACACGTTGCGCCACAGGTCCTGCACAAGATCATCCGCACCGATTCGCATTTGCGTTCCAAACAGAACGAAGCACGACATCGCCATCGTATTGACACGATCGCCGACCGCCCCATAGCATCGCTGCATGAGACGGATATCGCCCTTGCTCCTCGCAGGCGCGTTCTTCGCAGCGTGTACGGCAGCGCAAGCGGACGGAAACGTGCAAATTCAAGTTGACGGTTCGGCCGTCAACGCGATCGCCAGACTGCGCAACCGTAATCTCGCCAACTATGCCCGACAAGTGAACGAAATCGTAGCGGCTCGGCTACGGGACGTCCGCGTCCAGCAAGAGCGCGATGCTGCGGATGCTGCCGGACATCCCGTGCCATTGCCGACCGGCAGGTGTTCGGCAGCGGTCACGATCAAGGGGGACGGCACGGTCGATCGCATCGAGATTGCCCGATGCGCATCGCCCGAACTCGGCAACGCAGAGATGACGGCCATCCAGCAAGCGTCCCCCCTGCCGCCACCGGGCATCACGGTGAACCTCATGGTTCGAACGGTCGCACCGATTGCCACTCCGGGAATCGACGGCAAATAGCGAAACGCTCGTCACCACCCGCGAACACCGCCTGACCCCGATGCCTTTTCACCAGCCGGTCCGCACTTGACCCGTTGAAATCAACCTTGCTACATTGCGGCCATGACCTCGACCCTGCGCATTGCCCGAATGATCTGCACCACCCCTACGGTGGCGGGATAGTTCGCGCGCAACGCAGGCCGACAAACCCGCCCCCGAGGCGGGTTTGTTTTTCCCGCCGGGGGCTTCTGGAAGCCGGGCCCCATGCGTATTCCTCTTTACCAGGTCGACGCCTTCGCGGAGCGCGTTTTCGAAGGCAATCCCGCGGCCGTCTGCCCGCTGGACCGCTGGATCGATGACGCGGTGATGCAATCCATCGCCGCCGAAAACAACCTTTCCGAGACCGCCTTTTTCGTTCCCGGACCGGACGACAGCGCCGATCTGCGCTGGTTCACGCCGCGTGCCGAAGTCGATCTCTGCGGCCACGCCACCCTCGCCAGTGCGCACGTCTGGTTCCGCCACCTGGGGTACACGGGGGCGGAAGTGACGTTCCGCACCCGGGGCGGCGTTCTGCGCGTGCGCCGCGCGGCGCAGGGACTACAGATGGATTTTCCGGCCCTCCCGACCGTGCCCTGCGAGGCGCCGGCCGGACTCGCCGCGGCGCTCGACGTCCAGCCGAGCGCCGTCGTTCGAGGCCGGGACCTGATCGCGGTATTCGATGAAGAGGAGCAGATCCGTACGCTGTCGCCGGACTTCGATGCGATCGCCGATCTCGATGCGCTTTGCGTCGTGATTACGGCCCCTGGCAAGGATTGCGATTTCGTCAGCCGGTGCTTCGCCCCTTCCGTCGGTGTCGACGAAGACCTCGTGACCGGATCCGCACACTGCGGCCTCGCGCCCTACTGGGCCCGGCGTCTCGGCCGCAGCCGCCTGTTCGCGCGGCAACGATCCCGCCGCGGCGGCGCCCTGTATTGCGAAGTGCGCGGCGATCGCGTCCTGCTGGAGGGAAACGCAGTCGACTATCTACGCGGCGAAATCGTTTTTTGAACCGGAAGCGGCCATGGACATCGCGATCGACACCATCGAAGCCAAATTCCAGCGCAGTGGGAACGAATCATGCAAAGCAAGCCGCTAGGCACGCCGCTGCCGAACTGGCGTCCGCCTTCCGCACCGGAGCGTGAAGTGCGCCAAGGGCGCCTTTGCCGTCTGGAACCGCTGGATCCTGTCCGGCATGCCCGCGATCTGTTCGAAGCCTATTCCTGCGATGTCGAAGGAGCCGGTTGGACGTACCTTCCCTACGGTCCGTTTGCCGATCCCGGCGCGTACGAGGTGTGGGTGCAATCTGTCCATCTCGCCGCCGATCCGCTGTTGTTCGCCATTGTCGAGAACGCGGGCGGACGTGCGCTCGGTGTGGCGGGATACCTGCGGATCACGCCGGATGCCGGCACGATCGAGATCGGACATCTGCATTTCTCGCCGTCGCTGCAGCACACCCCGATGGCGACCGAGGCGCTGTTCCTGATGATGCGCGAGGCATTCGCCCTCGGCTACCGGCGACTGGAGTGGAAGTGCAATTCGCTCAACCAGGCGTCACGCCGCGCTGCGCAGCGCCTCGGCTTCCGCTTCGAAGGCATCTTCCGCCAGGCAACCGTCGTCAAGGGCCGCAACCGGGATACCGCCTGGTTCAGCATCATCGACGGAGAATGGCCCCCGCTGCATGCCGCCATCGAACGCTGGCTGGCGCCGGAAAATTTCGATCCGGAAAGCCGGCAGCGCGTCTCGCTGACGACGCTCACGGAGGCGGCCAACGCGACGGCCGGAACGTAGCGGGAAGAGGTCGCGCGCAGCATTTCGCACGCCCGTCCCATTCCGGCTGCAGCGGCCTTCGACTTCCTGCCGCCGCGGCGCCCGAAGTTGATTTGGGTCACTTGACGATTATTCAAATACTCGTTAGAGTATTGGCATTATGAGCAGAACTACCAAGGATTTGCTCTACGAGCAGGTCGCGCGCGTCGGCAAGGCACTTGCAAGCCCCAAGCGACTGGAGTTGCTGGAACTTCTCGCGCAAGGAGAGAAGACCGTTGAAGTGCTGGCTCGTGAGGCCGACATTGGCATCAAACTCGCGAGCGCCCATCTTCGTGTGCTGAAGGAAGCGCGGCTTGTCGTCACCCAACGCGACGGTCGCTTTATCGGCTGCCGGCTGTCCGGAGAGGACGTGGCCAGCCTATGGGCAAATCTGCATGAGGTTGCAACGGAACATCTCGTCGAACTGCGGCTTGCGCTGCAGCAACTGGTGTCCGGACCAGAGCGTCTTACCGGACAAACACGGGCGGCCCTGCTCCGCAAGGCCGCTAGCGGCGAAGTCGTCGTACTGGATGTCCGGCCTGAAGCGGAGTTCCAATCTGCGCACCTTCCGCATGCGAGGTCGATCCCTTTGTCCGAACTCAAGCGGCGGCTTGGCGAACTTCCGATGGAAAAGGAGATTGTCGCTTACTGCCGCGGACCATTCTGCATGATGTCCACCGAAGCGGTCGAACTGCTACGCAAGCGAGGGTATCGCGCAACCAAGATCGGCGATGGCGTCGCCGAGTGGGGCGCCTCCGGCCTTCCCCTTGAGCGGGCTGCCTGAAGGAGTTGAACCATGAAGACCCTCTTTATCCTCAACGATCCGCCATACGGTACAGAGCGGAGCTACAACGGCCTTCGCTTGGCGCGCGCGCTTTCGAAACAGCCGGGACAGGAAGTGCGTCTGTTCCTGGTAGGCGATGCGATCGCCTGCGCGAAGGCCGGTCAGATAGTTCCCCAGGGGTACTACAACATCGCCGACATGGTGAAGATGGTCGGCTCTGCGGGCCAGGTCGGCCTTTGCGGGACATGCATGGATGCCCGCGGAGTGACGGAGGCGGAGTTGGTTCCCGGCGCAGAACGTAGAACGCTCGGAGATCTTGCCTCCTGGACGACCGAGGCGGACAAGGTTCTCGTATTCTGAGGCCGAGGCTCCCATGTTCTTCCGGCAGTTTGCGACCCGCGAGGCAACACTTTCGTACTTCCTTGGCTGCGGCAGCTGCCACGTCGCGGCGGCGGTCGATCCGGTTCTGGGCGATGAGGAATGGTTTCTAGAAGAGGCGAAGAGACTGAACGTGAAGATCACGCACGTGATCGACACGCACGTGCATGCCGACCATTATTCCGGCGGTAGGACGCTCGCGCAGCGCTCCGGTGGCCTCTATTGCCTGCACGAACGAAATGAAGCCCGCGCGAGCTACCGCTTCGAGCCACTGCACGATGGTCAGACCATCGAGGTCGGAAACGTCTCCATCGAGGTCATTCATACTCCGGGGCACACGCCCGACAGCATCTGCCTGTTGGTTGCCGACAAAAAACGGAGCGCCGTGCCCTGGTTCGTGCTCACAGGCGATTCGATGTTCGTCGGCGCGATCGGCCGCCCCGATCTTGCCGGACACGAGCGCAAGATGGCCGGGCAGCTCTATGACGGCTTGCATGCGCGCATCCTGACGCTGCCGGGCGAAGTCGAGCTGTATCCCGGACATACCGCAGGAAGTGTCTGCGGCGCGGGCATCTCCGGCAAGCCGGTCTCGACCGTGGCATTCGAACGGCGTTGCAACCCCTTGCTATCGATGGACCGGGATTCCTTCATCAATGCCCTGACGAACGAGATTCCGCCACGTCCGGCCGATATGGATCGCATGTTGGCAGCGAACCTGAGCGATTGAGGCTGGCTCACAACGCCGGCACCCATGACCGATCGATCCGCCATAGGAGCCGTGCAACCCATCGACCGGGGCGTCAAGGGCGAGGCCGCGTACGCGCACGGGATTCGTGCGAACCTGGGGCAATTTGCCCAGCAGATGGTCCAGGTCTTCTTCGTAGGCCTAATGGTCGGCATGGAACGCAATGTACTACCAGTAGTCGCTAGCCGAGACTTCGGCGTCCCCAAGAGTTCCTTCGTCTACCTGATGTCTTTCGTGCTGTCCTTCGGTTTCGTCAAGGGGATTCTCAACTTCGCGGCGGGCCGGCTTTCGGAGCGTATCGGCAGAAAGCGGGTTTTGCTGCTCGGATGGCTCGCAGGGGCGCCGATCCCGTTCCTGATTTACTTCGCGCCATCCTGGGGCTGGATCGTCGCAGCCAACGCCTTCTTGGGGGTCAACCAGGCCTTTGCCTGGACGATGACCGTTACGAGCAAGATCGACATCACCAACCCGGAGCAACGCGGCCTTGCGACGGGAATCAATGAGTTTTCGGGCTACGCAGCAGTCGCGTTCGCAGGCGTCACGACGGGATACCTCAGCAACCGATACGGGCCCCGCACATCGTTGCTCGGTTTCGCGCTATCCGTCATTGTGGTCGCGTCGCTCGCGGCAATGCTCTTTGTCCGCGAAACGCTGCCCTGGGCCCGCGCTGAAGCCCTTCGGCATGCGCGCGGAGTTCACCCCGGGATTCGTCCACGCTTCGCCGAAGGGTTATCCGGGCGGCCCCGCGCGCGGGAGGTGTTCGCGTTCGTGTCGTTTCGCCACGCGACATTCTCGGCGCTGTGCCAAGCCGGCGTCGCGAATAAGATCGCAGACGCCTTGCTCTGGGTTCTGTTCCCGTTGTTCCTGAGTCAGCAAGGACTTTCCGTCGTGCAGACGGGCTGGATAACCGGAATCTATGGAATCGTCTGGGGGGCGTCGCAGCTGTGGACAGGACCGTTATCCGACGTGGTCGGCAGGAAAAGGCCCATCGTCGCGGGGCTCTGGATCCTGAGTATCGGCATCGCAATGGTTCCCGCGGCCCGTGGAGGCGCTGCGTGGGCCGCGGCCGCGGCAATCATGGGCTTGGGCATGGCGCTGCTCTATCCAACCCTCATTGCCTCGGTCGCCGACATCTCGCACCCTGAGTGGCGCAGCTCCGCTCTGGGAACGTACCGCTACTGGCGCGACACCGGCTATGCCATCGGTGCGTTGGCGCTCGGCTTGGTCGCCCAATGGACCCAACGACTTGAAGCGGCATTTTGGTTTTCATCCTTGGTTCTGGCGATCTCGGGGACGTGGGTAGCGCTGCGCGCCGCAGAAACCCACCCTCGCCTTCAGCCTCCGCCCAAGTCCTAGGGAAGCCGGAGGAACTGATTGAGACGGCCTGCTCAGGAGATCGGGATTCGGTCGATCTTCGCGGCGCAGATGAAGTCGTTCTCGGACAGGCCCTTGATGGCGTGCGTAGTGTACTGCACGCGACAGTAGTTGTAGCCGACCTCGAGGTCCGGATGATGGTCCTCGATGTTGGCGATGTGCGCGAGCGCGTTGACGAAACTCATGGTGCGGTAGAAATCCCGGAAACGGAATTCGCGTCGCAGGAAAAGCCCGTCTTCCGAGACAACCCATCCGGATGCAAGCCCGCGGGCCAGGGCCTCGGCCGCTTCGCGCCCCAGGGGCACGACCCCGCCCTCGCAGGGCTTGCATTTGCGTTCCGTCAGTTCGCTCATCGCAGCACCTCTCGTTCCTGTCGTCTGATGCGGCGCGCGCATCCACCGGCCATGCCGCATTACCGGGAGTGTCCCGGCGGGATCCTCCGCGACATCCTATCCCTTTTGCAGCGACTTTCGGGCATTCCCGCGGACCTCTCCCTTGGTCGGTGCGTTGACCCCGTGCATTGGCCGGCGGGCGGTCGTTGACAGCGGCGGCCGGCGGCGACTACCGTCGTGTCAGGCGGGACTGCCCTGGGGAGTCCCGAACCAAAACCATGCCGGATGGGCGCGATGGGACAGCCAGAGCTATACGTCGCCGTGATGGCCGGAGTCGTGCTGTCGCTGTTTCTCGGCGTCAGCGAAATCGTGGCGTTGCGCAAACCGGCCTCCCGGCTTTACGGCCGCTGGAAGGGACTTTCCCAATCCGGAAAGACGTTGCGCGTTGCCGTGGAGTTGTGCGCGATTGGCGTGGTCTTCGCGGTGCAGACGGTCATCATCGCGGTACTGGTGGCGCTGGCCTTGGGCGCGCTGAATCCACGCTTCCCGCACAATGTTTCCCGGCAGATCCGGCTGGACACGATGCGCCAACGGCAGTCCGGGACGCCGTTGGCGCATCGTGTCCCGGAAGGACTACCGGGAACCGGCGGCAGCGACGTGGTCTTGACGCCGGCACCTTGACGGCCCGGGCGCCGCAGCCTATATCTGTGCCGGCATGCTTCATCCACTCCGACCGATGGAGGATCGAAGATGATACCCACCACCGCAGAGATCATGGGCGCAACCCGGGATCGCGATATCGCCGCGGCGTTCCCGCATGCGCCGTTCGACTGGTCGCCAAGTCAGGCCGAAGCGCTGGCCAAAACGGAAGGGTTGGCGCTCACCGACGACCACTGGAAGGCGATCCGGAGTTTGCAATCCTATTTCGCCCGGCATGAAGACCAGCCCGTCAACATGCGCGAACTGCATGATGCGCTCGACGAGCAATTTCACCCCAGCGGCGGAATCCGGATGCTGTACCAGCTCTTCCCGGGCGGCCCCATCGCCCAGGGTTGCCGCCTGGCCGGCCTCAAAGCGCCGTATCTTGCGACGGACCCGAGCTTCGGAAGCGTTTCCTGAACGCCGGATGGAGACGGCGCAGCGTCGCACAATGCCATTGCGCATGCCGCTGTGCACATGCCGACCCGGCGGGCCCTCCGCCGCGAATCAGACGGCGGCGCCCGGAGTCGACGCGCGCTGCGCGCGCGCCTCGAGCTCGGACCAGCGCTCGAACCACTGCGCGAGTTCGCGGTCGATCCGCTCACAGCGGTCGCGGTCGGCGCGCATCTGTTCCGCACCGGCCCGGTAGTATTCCGGGTCGGCGCTGCGCGCGTGGATCTGGGCCAGTTCCGCTTCCAGGGCTTCGATCCTGCCCGGCGCCGCTTCCAGTTCCCGCTGCTCCTTGAAGCTCAGCTTTTCCTGCGGCTCCCGCCTGGCCGGCCGCGCGGGTTTCGCCGGCCGGGGTGGAGCCTGCACGGAACCGGCGTCCGGCGCCGCGGGCTGGCGGGACGCCCGGAATGCCCCTTGCGCGGCGGCGTCCGAATACCCACCCGGGAATTCCTGCCAGGCGCCGTCGCCCATCGCCACCAGGGTCTGGGTGGCGACGTTGTCGACGAACGCGCGATCGTGGGATACGAACAGCAGCGTCCCGGAATACTCCGCCAGGGTGGACTCGAGCAGTTCCAGCGATTCCATGTCCAGATCGTTGGTGGGCTCGTCGAGCACCAGCAGATTGGCGGGCCGCGCGAACAGGCGCGCCAGCAGCAGACGATTGCGCTCGCCGCCGGAGAGCGTGCGGACCGGCGCATCGGCCCGGCGCGGCGAGAACAGGAAGTCGCCCAGGTAACTCATGACGTGCTTGCGCGTCGCCCCGATCTCGATCCATTCCGATCCCGGTGAGATGGTCTCGACCACCGTGCGTTCGGGATCGAGCTGCTCGCGCAGCTGATCGAAATAGGCGATCTCGAGCTGGGTGCCCAGGCGCACCGAGCCGCGGTCGGGCGCCAGTTTGCCCAGCAGCATCTGGATCAAGGTGCTCTTGCCCACGCCGTTGGGGCCGATCAGGGCGAGGCGGTCGCCGCGCATCAGGCGCAGGTTCAGGTCATCGACGATCCGCCGGCCGCCGAAATCCTTGCCGGCCCGTTCCAGTTCCGCCACCAGTTTGCCCGAACGGTTGCCGGCGTCGATCTGCAGGCGCACCGAGCCCAGCCGCTCGCGCCGCTCGCTGCGTTCGACCCGGAGACGCTCCAGGCGCCGCACGCGGCCCTCGTTGCGCGTGCGGCGGGCCTCGACGCCTTTGCGGATCCACACTTCTTCCTGCGCCCAGAAGCGGTCGAACTTGCGCCGCACGACGTCTTCGGCCGCGAGTTGTTCGGCCTTGCGCTCCTCGTAGGCGGAAAAGTTCCCGGGGAACGAGCGCAACTGGCCACGATCGAGTTCGACGATGCGCGTGGCGACGCGATCGAGAAAGCGCCGGTCATGGGTGATGACGATGGCCGCCCGGCTTGCGCGCTGCTCTTCGATGAGGAAGTCTTCGAGCTGCTCGATCGCGCCCACGTCCAGATGGTTGGTCGGCTCGTCGAGCATCAGCAGTTCGGGTTCGAGCGCGAAGGCCAGCGCCAGCGCGGCACGCTTGCGTTCGCCGCCCGAGGCCCGCGCCGGATCGGCACCTTCATCGAGCCCGAAGCGATGCAAGGCCTCGATCAGGCGCGCGCGCAGTCGCCACCCTTCGCGTTCGTCCTGCATGGCATCCCAGCCGGCACGCTGCCCGAGGGAGTCCAGGAAGGTTGGTGCCGCCGGCAGCACGGGCTCCTGCTCCACGCACACCACGCGCAGGCCTTCGCGCCGGCGCACCTCGCCGTCATCGAGGGCCAGGCGGCCGTCGAACGCCGCCAGAAGGGAGGACTTGCCGGTGCCGTTGCGGCCGATCAGTCCGACCCGCTCGCCCTCCTGCAAGACAAAGTGCGCGCGGTCCAGCAAAGGGGTCATGCCGAAGGCAAGTTCGCCTTCGAGCAGGGTCAGCAGGGTCATGCCGTACTGTAGCAGGGCGGCGATCCCGGCACGGCTGGCACGGCCGGTACGCCGGGGGCGGCGCCATGGCGTCCCCACGACGGGGTTGGATCAGGACGCCGCGCGATGCCGCGCCGCGTGCGTCGAAGCGTTGATCGCGGGAGCTTGCGCGCACCCACCGCACGAAGTATCTTGAGGCTGCGGTCCCGGGAAGACGCCTTCTGCTCCGGCGGCACGATCTTCGCGGAGCGGCGTTTTCCGGTGCGGAACAGCGGTTGAACGGGAACAAATGGAGATAACCATGGCCATCGATGCCGGCATACAAGCTTCGGCGAAAGCCGCCGAAGCGCTTGCGCAGGACTTCCGCAATGTCGTCGCGGATGCCGAGGAACTGCTTGCAGCACTGGGCAGCGACGGGGACACCAAGATCAAGGAAATGAAGGGCCGCGTGCAGGAATCGCTGAACCAGGCGCGCGGGCGGCTGAACGAATTTCAGGCGAGTGCGGTCGGCGGCGCGAAGGCGGCGGCCAGCGCAACCGACGAGTACGTTCACCAGAATCCATGGCAGGCGGTCGGGGTCAGCGCGGTGATCGGCGGCCTGCTCGGCTATCTGATCGGCCGCCGCTAGAGCGCCCGCGATGGCGGGCGATCCGGGCAGGCTGGTGGGCCGGGCGCGCGGTCTCGTGGCGACATCCATCCGGGCCGTACGGACCCGGATGGAGCTCCTCGCGGTCGAAATCCAGGAGACCGGCACCCGCGCGGTCCGCGATCTGTTGATCGCGGGAATGGCGCTGAACCTCGTACTGTTCGGCCTGCTGCTGGGTGCAGTCTGGATCGTGCTGGCGGTGCCGGCGGAACTGCGCCGATTGCTGCTGGGCTTCTTTTCCCTGGCATTCCTGATTGGCGGCGCGGGGGCGTTGTTGTGGCTGCGTTCGGAGGTCGCCGGGCGCAAGCCGTTCCTGCACGCGACGCTCACCATCCTCAAGGATGACGAACAGGCGCTGGACAAGAAGCATCGTGATGAGCAAACTTGAGCTGCTGGGACGGCGTCGCGAGTTGCTGGTTCTGTCGGCGCGGCTGCAACGCGCCAACCTCGAAACGCGTCTCGACCGATTGGAGGCCCATCCGGAGCGGGCGTTGTTCGATTTCGCGATTCATCAGCTATCGCGGCAGGCGATGCGCGGTGCATTGCTGACCGCGGTGATCAAGGCCCTGGCGCAGGGCTGGCGCCGCGCGCGAAGCCACGACCGGTGATTCCGCGGTGATTCCGATGCCGCCTGCGCATCGGGTCCGCTGGCGCCTCGGAGGAGTCTTTTGCTGCAGGCATTTCTCGTCTCGACCAGCGTCGTCGCCCTGGCGGAAATCGGCGACAAGACCCAGCTGCTTTCCCTGCTCCTGGCGGCGCGCTACCGCAAGCCGGCCCCGGTCGTCCTGGGCGTGCTCGCGGCGACCCTCGCCAATCACACCGGAGCGGGGGCGATCGGCCTCTGGCTGTCGCGGATATTGAACCCGGCCATTCTCAACTGGGCCATCGTTGCGTCCTTCCTCTTCATGGCCGGGTGGATCCTCGTTCCCGACCGGCTCGAGGAGGACGAGGTCACCACACCCAGGAACGGTTTCGGCGTCTTCGGTACGACCGCCGTTGCATTCTTTCTCGCCGAAATGGGGGACAAGACCCAGGTTGCAACGATCGCGCTCGCAGCCCGCTTCCACGCGCTGGTCGCCGTCGTCGGGGGAACGACCCTCGGCATGCTGCTCGCCAACGTGCCGGTCATCTACCTCGGGCATCGGTTTGCGGACCGGCTGCCCGCCAAGGCGGTGCATGCCGTCGCCTGTCTGCTCTTCGTGATCCTCGGCGGACTGGCGCTGCGCAACGCGCTGACGCAGACGCCGATCTGAGCCGCGCGCCGGGCCGGCGGGAACCGCCGCGCTGCGGAGGCTCCCCTCAATCGGCGCCGGCGTCGCTGCCGGCTTGCGCGCGGCGCAGCCGGTCATGGATCGCATCCCATTGCGCGCCGGCCGGCGGCACGGCGACGAGCAGGCGGTCGGCACCGCTGGCATCCATCGCCCGGAGGTGGTCATACAAGGTGCGCGCGTAGGCATCGGCATCGTCCGGTGCCGGCAGGCACAAGGCCAGGTCGGGCGCGCGCACGGAGCCGGCCATGGCCGCTTCGGGCGCCAGCACGGCGAGGCGGGCCGGGCGCAGCGCGGCGATGCGGGGGCCGAGATCGGCCGGCGCGACGAGTTCGAGCGGCTTGCGCGGGGCGTAGTGGCCTTTCAGGCGGCCGGAGGCGCGCGGCGCCTCCTCGTCGTCGGATGCCACGGTGACCGCCACGCCGGTCGACGCGACCGCGGCCGCGATCTCGTCGGGACGGATGAACCCGGGGCGCAGCACGCGCAGCGCCCCGCCGGTGCAATCGACGATGGTCGATTCGATGCCGACGATGCTGGCGCCGCCGTCGAGGATGACATCGACGGCGCCCTGGGGCTTTTCGCCGAGATCGGCGCGCACGTGCGCGGCCCGGGTGGGGCTGATGCGGCCGAAGCGGTTGGCGCTGGGCGCGGCGATCGCCGCCGCCGGGTCGTTCCTGCCGGCGCACAGGCCGTGAATCAACGCCAGGGCCCAAGGGTTCGCGGGTACCCGCAGGCCGACGCTGTCCTGGCCGCCCGTGACCGCATCCGAAGCGCGCGCGGAACGCGGCAGGATCAGCGTCAGGGGGCCCGGCCAGAACCGCTCCATGAGGACGCGCGCATGCGGCGGGACATCGCGCGCCCAGACCTGGGCCGCGGCGATGCCGGCGACATGGACGATCAACGGATGGCCGCGGGGCCGACCCTTGACGTCGAAGATCCGCGCCACGGCGTCGGCTTGCGCGGCATCGGCGCCGAGGCCGTAGACGGTCTCGGTCGGAAACGCGACCAGGCCGCCCTGCAGCAAAGCGTCGACCGCACGCGCGATCTGTACGCCGTCGACGGGCGCAGGCTCGCGCAAGGCGCCCTGCATGCCGGACAATCCGACGGGCTGTCCGGCAGACTGCCCCACGGGCGGCTGCCCGGTCAACGCGGCTCTTCCAGGCCGAGGATCGCCGCCACCAGGCGCGCGCGCGCCAGGGCCTCGTCGACGCTGGCCCCCAGCACCGTGACGTGCCCCATCTTGCGGCCGGGACGCGCTTCGGTCTTGCCGTAGAGATGCAGCCGCGCGCCGGGGATCGCGAGCACGGCGTCGAACGGCGGCGTACGCGGGGCGCCGTCCGGGCCGAACCAGACATCGCCGAGCAGGTTGCACATCACGGACGGCCGCATCGCCGTCGGATCCCCCAGGGGCAGACCTGCCAGGCTGCGCACCTGCTGGTCGAACTGGCTGTTGATGCAGGCATCGATGGTGGCGTGGCCGCTGTTGTGCGGGCGCGGCGCGATTTCGTTGACGAGCAGGGTGCCGTCGGTGCGCTCGAAGAGTTCGACGCAGAGCACGCCGGTGTATTGCAGTCCTTCGGCAATCTGGGTCGCGATCTCGCGGGCGCGGTCCGCCGTTTCGGCCGGGATGCGCGCCGGCGCGATCGACACCGCGAGGATGCCGCCGCGATGTTCGTTTTCGTGGACCGCGAAGACCGCGACGGCGCCGTCGTGGCCGCGCGCCAGGACGACGGAGAGTTCGCGCCGCAGATCGATCCGCTGCTCGACGACGCAGGGCACTCCGCCCAGCGCCCGCCAGGCCTGCGGCAGGTCCTGCGGCGCGGCGACGGCAATCTGCCCCTTGCCGTCGTAGCCCAGCCGGGCGGTCTTGCAGATCGCCGGAAACAGCTCCGGGGCGACCGCCGCGCCCTCGGCAGCGGTGGCGATCGCCGCGTAGGCTCCCACCGGCACGCCGCAGGACCGCAGGAATGCCTTTTCGGCGATCCGGTCCTGCGCAACGGATACCGCGGAGGCGGCGGGACGCACGGTGCAGTGCTGCGCCAGGCGCTCGAGGCTTTGGGCGGGGACGTTCTCGAATTCGGTGGTGACGGCGGCGCACAGGGATGCGAGCGCATCGATCGCCTGGGGGTCGTCATACGCGGCGACGATCTGGCGGTCCGCGACCGATCCCGCCGGCCCATCGGGCATGGGATCGAGCACGCAGACGCGATATCCCATCGCCTGCGCGGCCATGCAGAACATGCGGCCCAACTGGCCGCCGCCCAGCACGCCGAGCCAGGAACCGGGGGGGCAGTGCTGCGCCTCGCCCCCCGCACGGAGTTCCCGCCCCGCGGGAGGGAGAGGGGATGACAGACCGCTCACGCCCGCTACTCCGGCGGCAGCGTCATGTCCCGCGCCTTTTGCGTCTGGGCGGCGCGGAAGGCCGCCAGGCGCGCGGCGAGATCGGCATCGTCGAGCGCCAGCATGGCGATGGCGAACAAGGCCGCGTTGGCGGCGCCCGCTTCGCCGATGGCGAAGGTGGCCACGGGGATGCCGCGCGGCATCTGCACGATCGAGAGCAGGCTGTCCTTGCCGCCGAGGTGCCGCGTCGCGACCGGTACGCCCAGCACCGGAACCGCGGTCTTGGCGGCGAGCATTCCCGGCAGATGCGCGGCCCCGCCCGCGCCGGCGATGATGGCGCGCAGGCCGCGCCCGGTTGCCGCTTCGGCATAGGCGAACAGGTCGTCGGGCATCCGGTGCGCCGACACCACGCGCGCCTCGTAGGGGATGGCGAACTCGCCCAGCAGCGCGCAGGCATGCTTCATCGTCTCCCAGTCGGACTGCGATCCCATGACGACTCCGACGCGGGCGTTGCGCGGTGCGTGATCCATCATGCGAGTTCTCCCGTCAGGCGATCCAGCGCCTCGCGATAGCGCGCTGCGGTTTTTTCCACGATGTCCCGCGGCAAGGCGGGCGGTGGCGGCGTCTTGCTCCACGGCTGCGTCTGCAGCCAGTCGCGCAGGAACTGCTTGTCGAAGCTGGGCGGCGAGATTCCGGTGCGGTACTGGTCGGCAGGCCAGAATCGCGACGAGTCCGGCGTCAGCACCTCGTCCATCAGCCGCAGGGTGCCGTCATGGTCCAGCCCGAACTCGAATTTCGTGTCGGCGATGATGATTCCCCGCGCCGCCGCATGTTCGGTGGCGCGGTGGTACAACTGCAGGGAGAAATCGCGCATGCGCTCGGCGAGCGGCGAGCCGATCCGCTCGCAGACCTGCGCGAACGAGATGTTTTCGTCGTGCTCGCCGATGGGCGCCTTGTGCGCGGGCGTGAAGATCGGCTCGGGAAGCTGCTGCGCCTGCCGCAGTCCGGCCGGCAACGCGATGCCGCATACCGCGCCGGAGTCGCAGTAGTCCTTCCACCCCGATCCGATGAGGTAGCCGCGGACGACCGCTTCGACCGGCAGCGGAATCAGCCGCCGCGCCACGACGGCGCGCCCGGCGACCTGGTCCCGTTCCTCGGGCCGCACGACGCTCTCGGGCGCAATGTCGAGGAGGTGATTGGGGCCGAGGTCCGCCAGCAGCGCAAACCAGAAATTCGACATGGCGTTGAGGACGGCGCCCTTGCCCGGTATGGGTTCGTCCATCACGACGTCGAACGCGGAAATGCGGTCGGTCGTCACGATCAGGAGCCGGTCTTCGCCGACGGCGTAGGTGTCGCGCACCTTCCCCCGATGCAGCAGCGGCAGGGAACGGATGCGTGATTCCAGCATCGGGGTTTGGGGGTCGGGATGCATCACAGCTTGCCTCCGAATCGGTGCCACAGGACCGCAGCCCAGGTTCCGCCGCTCAGCAACAGGGCAAGAAGCACCGCGGAACTGCCGAGGTCCTTGGCGCGCTTTGCAAGCGGATTGATTTCATAGCCTTGGCGGTCGATGGCCGCCTCGATCGCCGAGTTCAGGATCTCGACGATGAGCACGAGGACCACCGATGCAACGAGGACAATGCGTTCCACGAAGGATACCGGCAGAAGGACCGCAACCGGACCCAGAAACGCCGCGAGGATGCATTCCTGGCGGAACGCATCCTCGCCATGCCAGGCAAAACGCAGGCCCTCGATGGAGTAGCCGATGGCGTTCCATACCCGCCGCAGCCCGCGTTTGCCCTTCAACGCCCGGCCGTCTCCGCCGGGCAGCGGGGTCTCTCCCGTCACAGGAAACCCCCGCCGCTTCCGCGTTTCCTTAGCGCACCTGTTGCGCCAGGCCTCCGGCGCGATAGCGCTGGGCCATCTTGTCGAGCGGCACCGGAACGATCTTCGAGGCCATTCCGGCGCAGCCGAATTCGATGTAGCGCTGCTTGCACAGGTTCTTGGCGGCTTCGCGCGAGGGCTTCAGGAACTCGCGCGGGTCGAACTTCGAGGGGTTCTCGGCCAGGAACTTGCGCGTCGCGGCGGTCATCGCCAGACGGATGTCGGTGTCGATGTTGACCTTGCGCACGCCGTGCTTGATCGCCTCCTGGATCTCTTCGACCGGGACGCCGTAGGTTTCCTTCATCTGTCCGCCGAACTGGCGGATGATTTCCAGCAGGTCCTGCGGAACGCTCGACGAGCCGTGCATCACCAGGTGGGTGTTGGGAATGCGCGCGTGGATTTCCTTGATGCGGCTGATCGCCAGGATGTCGCCGGTCGGCTTGCGCGAGAACTTGTAGGCGCCATGCGAGGTGCCGATGGCGATCGCCAGGGCGTCGAGCTGGGTGCGCTGCACGAAATCGGCCGCCTGATTCGGGTCGGTCAGCAGCATGTCGCGGGTCATCTTGCCTTCCGCGCCGTGGCCGTCTTCCTTGTCGCCTTCCATGGTTTCCAGCGACCCCAGGCAGCCGAGTTCGCCTTCGACGCTCACGCCCTTGGCGTGCGCCTCGTCGACGACCTTCTTCGTGACCTGCCAGTTGTATTCGTAGTCGGCGACGGTCTTGCCGTCTTCCTTGAGCGAGCCGTCCATCATCACCGACGAAAAGCCCAGGTTCATCGCGCCTTCGCAGACGGCCGGCGACTGGCCGTGGTCCTGGTGCATCACGATCGGGATGTTCGGGTACGACTCGACCGCCGCTTCGATCAGGTGGCGCAGGAAGTGCTCGCCCGCGTATTTGCGCGCGCCGGCGGAGGCTTGCATGATGACCGGCGCGTCGACTTCGGCGGCGGCTTCCATGATCGCCTGAACCTGTTCCAGGTTGTTGACGTTGAACGCCGGCACCCCGTAGGTGTGCTCCGCAGCGTGGTCGAGCATCTGACGCAACGAAATCAAGGCCATTTGATGTCTCCTATCGACTTTCTTGGGAAATCAGCCTGCCGCGCGATCTTGCAGCACGGCCACCGCCGGCAGAGGCTTTCCTTCCAGGAATTCCAGGAACGCCCCGCCTCCGGTCGAGATGTAGCTCACCTTGTCCGCAATCCGGTATTTGGCGATCGCCGCCAGCGTATCTCCTCCGCCGGCAATCGAAAAGGCTCCCGCGGACGTCGCCGCGGCGATTGCCTTGGCCAATTCTTCCGTTCCTTGCGCAAACGCATCGAACTCGAACACGCCCAGCGGGCCGTTCCAGATGATCGTTCCGGCTTCCTGCACGATCTTCGCCAGCTGGGCGGAGGTCTGCGGGCCGACGTCCAGGATCAGGTCGTCGGCTTCGACCGCGTTCGCGGCCCGCACCTGCGCCGGCGCATCCGCGGCGAAGCGCTGGGCGACCGTGACGTCGACCGGCAGCGGCAGCGTCGCGCCCTTGCGCTGCAGGGTCTCGATGACCTTGCGGCACTCGGGGATGAGATCGGGCTCGGCCAGCGACTTGCCGATCGGCAGGCCTGCCGCCAGCAGGAAGGTGTTGGCGATGCCGCCGCCGACGATGAGCCGGTCGACCTTCTGCGCCAGATTGTTCAGGATGGTGAGCTTGGTGGAAACCTTCGAGCCGGCGACGATCGCCACGAGCGGCCGCTTGGGCTCGCCCAGGGCACGGCCCAGGGCCTCGATTTCGGCCGCAAGCAGCGGGCCGGCGCAGGCGACGGGCGCGAAGCGCGCGATGCCGTGGGTGGTGGCTTCGGCGCGGTGGGCGGTGCCGAACGCGTCGTTGACATAGACGTCGCACAGCGCCGCCATCTTGCGGGCCAGTTCTTCGCTGTCCTTCTTCTCGCCCTTGTTGACGCGGCAGTTCTCCAGCAGCACGACCTCCCCCGGAGCGACCGTCACACCGTCGACCCAATTCGCGACCAGGCGCACCGGCCGGCCGAGCAGCTCGGCCATCCGCACGGCGATCGGCGCCAGCGAGTCGGCAGCGGTCAGCGTGCCTTCCGTCGGGCGGCCGAGGTGGGACGTGACCATCACGGCCGCGCCGGCATCCAGAGCCATGCGCACGGCGGGGATCGACGCGCGGACGCGCGTGTCCTCGGTGATGTTGCCGGCATCATCCTGCGGAACGTTGAGGTCCGAGCGGATGAATACCCGTTTGCCGTTCAGGGCACCCTGCTTGCAGAGCGATTCGAGAGTCAAGACGTTCATGGCGGAAAAGAAGGATCCTTTTGACGTTTCGGTGAACGCGCGGCAACCGTCCCGCACCCCGATCCCGCACCCTTCCGGGCACGGGGATGCGGGGCATGGGCAGTGGGCGTCAGGCCGAGGCCTTCATCAGCGCGACGGTGGTGTCGAGCATGCGGTTGCTGAAGCCCCACTCGTTGTCGTACCAGCTGCTCACCTTGACCAGGCGTCCCGAAACCTTGGTGAGCGTGGCGTCGAAGATCGACGAGTGCGCATTGTGGTTGAAGTCGACCGACACGAGCGGCTCGTCGTTGTATCCGAGAATGCCGCGCAGCGAACCTTCCGAGGCGTCCTTGAGGATCCGGTTGACTTCCTCGACCGTGGTGTCGCGCGCCGCGATGAACGACAGGTCGACGATCGACACGTTGATGGTCGGGACACGGATCGCGAAGCCATCGAGGCGGCCGTTGAGTTCCGGCAGCACGAGGCCGACCGCAGCGGCGGCACCCGTCTTGGTCGGGATCATCGACTGGGTGGCGGAGCGGGCACGGCGCAGGTCCTCGTGGTACACGTCGG
Source organism: Pseudomonadota bacterium (assembly GCA_021838715.1). Taxonomy (GTDB): domain Bacteria; phylum Pseudomonadota; class Gammaproteobacteria; order Burkholderiales; family Burkholderiaceae_F; genus GJ-E10. The sequence goes on from JAKCCX010000001.1 coordinate 62,313, forward strand.
TGAGAACCTGATCATTGGTGTACGAGTGGATGGTCGTCATCAGGCCGTTGACCAGACCGATCTTCTCGTGCAGCGGCTTGACCAGCGGAGCCAGGCAGTTGGTGGTGCACGAGGCGTTGGAAATCACCGTGTCCGACGCCTTGAGCGTCTGATGGTTGACGCCATAGACGATCGTGGCATCGACGTCGCTGCCGCCGGGCGCGGAGATGACGACCTTCTTCGCGCCGCCGCGCAGGTGCGCGGATGCCTTTTCCTTGGTGCAGAAGAAGCCCGTGCACTCGAGCACGACGTCGACGCCCAGTTCGCCCCACGGCAGCTGGGCCGGATCGCGGCTGGAGAGCACCTTGATGCGGTCGCCGTTGACGACGAGCGAGTCGCCATCGACCGCCACGGTTCCCGGGAACGCGCCGTGCGCGGTGTCGTGGCGGGTCAGATGCGCGTTGATCTTCGCATTGCCCAGATCGTTGATCGCAACGATGCGCACGTCATGCTTCTTGCCGCTTTCGTAGAACGCGCGCAGAACGTTGCGCCCGATGCGGCCGTATCCGTTGATGGCGATATTGATGGTCATAGCTCCTGTCCCCCCCCATATCCTGCGCGTGGTTTCCGCGATTGGGAATCGAAAAGAAAGGCGGGGAGTTTACCAGCAGAAGCGTCGACCGCCGGGGCGCATGCGATCGGGAGCCCTGTCGGACGCACGGGTTTTGCGGTCCGCGCAACAGTGGCGGGGAGCGGGTAGGCTATGCGCCATGCTCCGCCCCCACCGACTCCCGATCGCACCCGGCACCTACGTGCCGGGTGCGATCGTCACGCTGTCCGACGGCGCATCCCGTCATGCACGGGTCCTGCGCCTCGGAACCGATGAGGCCTTCGTCCTGTTCGACGGGGCGGGGCACGAGTACGGCGCCCGCCTCGAGGCGGCGGCCGAGGCCAGGCGGCATGCCGGCCCGCTGGCCGCCCGCATCCTGAGCGCCGGACCGGTCGACCGGGAGGCCCGCGTCGAAATCACGCTGATCCAGGCGCTCGCCGCACAGGAAAAGCTCGAGTGGACGATCGAAAAGGCGGTGGAACTGGGCGTCCGGCGCATCCTGCTGGCTCCCGCGCAGCGATCGGTGGTGCGGCTCGACGGCGCGCGGCAGGAGCGGCGGGCCGAGCGGTGGCGCGAAATCGTCTGGGCGGCCTGCGCGCAGTGCGGGCGCAACCGCGTCCCGGAAGTCGCCCCGGCCGCCAGCCTGGAAGCGGCGCTGCGGACCGCGGCGGACGCGCAATGTCGCTGGATCCTCGACCCCGACGGCGCAGCGGGACTGGGCGCGGCGCCGATCGCGACGGCAAGCTGCGCGATCGGCCCCGAAGGCGGTTTCACGGACGAGGAGACCGCGCTTGCCGAAAGCCTGGGATACCGGCGGCTGCGGCTCGGACCGCGCGTGCTGCGGACGGAGACGGCGGGAATCGCGGTCGTGTCGGCGCTGCTGGCCCTGGGAGGGGAATATTCGTAACCCGTCCCCGCGCCCGCGCGCGGGGAACCGCGAAGTTCAGCCCGGCACGCGCTCGGTGAAGAACGCCATCAGCGCGTCCTTCTTCGCCATCGCGTCGCGCAGCCCGAGGTCGATCAGCGCCCGGGTGTACGGCGCCTCGAACAACAGGTAGCTCGCCAGCGCCGCGCCGTCGGCGCGATGCGCACCGATCGACTCGAGCAGGCTCCGTACCGGCCCGGGCAGGTGGCGGATCGAGTTCATCGCGATCTCGTCGATCGGGACGCTCGGCGCGATCATCAGCATCTCCACCGGCCGCAGTCCGGCCGCCCGGCGCTGGTTCGGACTCATCGTCTCCACCAGTTCGTTCATGCGGTCGAGCTGTTCGACGTCATACGCGAGGGCGTCGAAAAAGATCGTCGACAAGGCATGACCGGCGACCTGCGCCAGCGACGGGTAGGAGCGGGTCGGCGCCGGCTCGGCGCCCCAACCCGACCCGCCGTTCTGGCCGACCCCGACCACGAGAAGACGCTCGGCGCCGAAATGGATCGCCGGACTGGTCGGCGAAATCTGCTGCATCGAGCCGTCGCCGAAATATTCGATGCCGCCGCCCAGCGCGCCGTCAATGTCCAGGGGCACCGCCGGAAACACGAGGGGAATCGCCGCCGACGCCAGCAGATGCGAGATGCCGATCCGCGTGCGGACCGAAATCCGATGCAGGCTCCGCGGCAGTTCCTGCTCCGCCAGCGCCTGGTAGAACGTCACGTGGCGTCCCGAACTGTAGCTCGAGGCGCCGACCGCGAGCGCGCGCAGATGGCCGCTCTGCAGGGCCCGTTCGATGCCGCCGATGTCGAGCATCTCCCGCAGCAGCTTGCGCAACGGCTCGTTGTCGAGAAGCGAGCGCGGGCGGGCGCGCCAGTACTTGCCGGCGAGCCACCCCACCGAGAGCAGCGACATCCACGGCGCGCCGGTGCGCACGACGCCGACGAGGTCGGAGCGATACACCTGGCCGGCGTGGAAGTTTTCCCAGACGCGCCCGAGGCGCGCGACGGAATCATGAAAATCGTGCGCGCCCGACGCCAGCGCGGCCGCATTGATCGCGCCGGCCGAGGCGCCGCACAGGATCGGGAACGGGTTGCCGTTCCGGACCCCGCGCAGCAGCGCGGCAACGCCGCGCAGCACGCCGACCTGATAGGCGGCGCGCGCGCCGCCGCCCATCAGGACGAGCGCGGCGGGCGACGTACGTTGCCGAAGACGGGCGGGAGTGGCGTCCAAAACGCGGGTTCAGGCTTCCCCGGATGGTGGCGAACCCGAACCGGCCTCGCACGGCGCCTTCGCGTCCACCACCGCCAGCGCCGTCATGTTGACGATGCGCCGCACCGTCGCCGAAGGCGTCAGGATGTGGACCGGGCGCGCCGCGCCCAGCAGGATCGGACCAATGGCGACATTATTGCCCGAAATCGTCTTGAGCAAGTTGTAGCCGATGTTCGCCGCATCGATCCCCGGGCACACGAGCAGATTCGCATCCCCCTTCAGCGTCGATGTCGCAAGGATGCTCCGGCGCATGGCGCCGTCGACCGCGCAGTCCGCATGCATCTCGCCATCGACGTCCAGTTCGGGGGCGCGCTCGCGGATCCGGGCCAGCGTCTCGCGCATCTTGACCGCGGTGGGCGCATCGCTGCTGCCGAAGTTGGAGTGCGACAGCAGCGCGGCGCGCGGGATGATGCCCAGGCGCCGCAAGGCCGCCGCCGCGGCGACGGCGAGTTCGGCGATCTCCTCCGCGCTCGGATCGACGTTGACGTGCGTGTCCACCAGCGCGACCTGCCGCCCGGGCAGCACCAGGATGTTCATGGCGCCGTAGACCCGCGCCCCGGGCCGCAGGCCGAGCACCTGATCGATGTAGCGCAGGTGCTGGCCGTATGTCCCGGCGGTGCCGCAGATCATCGCGTCGGCCGCCCCCTGATGGATCAGCATCGTGCCGATCAGGGTCTGCGCACGCCGCATCTCGATCCGCGCGGTCTGCAGCGTCACCCCGCGACGCCCGGCGATGCGGTGGTATTCCTCGCTGTACTGCCGATACCGCGGATCCGACTCCGGATTGACGAGTTCGAAGTCGATGCCCGCGCGCATCCGCAGGCCATACCGCTCCAGCCGCTGCGCCACGACCGCCGGCCGGCCGATCAGCACGGGCTGCGCGATGCCCTCGTCCACCACGACCTGCACCGCGCGCAGGACGCGCTCGTCCTCCCCTTCGGCGAAGACCACCCGGTTCGCGGCTCCGCCGGCATGGGCCTGCTTCGCGATCGCGAAGATGGGTTTCATGAAGGTGCCGGAGTGATAGACGAACTGCTGCAGCCGCGCGCGGTATGCGTCGAGGTCGGCCAGCGGCCGCGTCGCCACGCCGCCGCGCATCGCCGCCAGCGCGACCGCCGGGGCGACCCGCAACATCAGGCGCGGGTCGAACGGCTTCGGAATGATGCATTCGCGGCCGAAGCGCAGATCGGCATCGTCGCCATACGCCGTGACCACCTCGTCGCTCGGCTCCTCCTGCGCAAGCCCGGCGATGGCATGCACCGCCGCGATTTCCATCTCGCGCGTGATCGCCGTCGCCCCGACGTCGAGCGCGCCGCGGAACATGAACGGGAAGCAGAGGACGTTGTTGACCTGATTCGCGTAGTCGGAGCGGCCGGTCGCGATGATCGCATCGCTGCGCACCGCGCGCACCTGATCCGGCAGGATCTCCGGCACCGGGTTGGCCAGCGCCAGGATGAGGGGGTCCGGCGCCATCGTGGCGACCATCTCCCCGGTGCATACCCCGCCCGCGGACAAGCCGAGGAACACATCGGCACCGGGCATGCACTCCGCCAGGCGGCGGGCATCCGTCTCCTGGGCGAACCGCAGCTTCTCTTCGTCCATCAGCACGGTCCGGCCCGCGTACACCACGCCTTCGATGTCCGCCACCCAGATGTTTTCCCGCGGCAGGCCGAGTTCCACCAGCAGGTCGAGGCAGGCCAGCGCCGCCGCGCCCGCGCCGCTGCAGACCAGTTTCACCTGCGCCAGCGATTTCCCCACCAGCTTCAGGCCGTTGAGCACCGCCGCGCCGACGATGATCGCCGTGCCGTGCTGGTCGTCGTGAAACACGGGAATGTGCAGGCGTTCGCGCAATTTCCGCTCGATGCGGAAGCACTCGGGCGCCTTGATGTCCTCGAGGTTGAGCGCGCCGAACGTGGGTTCGAGCGCCGCGATGATGTCGACCAGCCGATCCGGATCGCGCTCGTCGATTTCGATGTCGAACACGTCGATGCCGGCGAACTTCTTGAACAGGACCGCCTTGCCCTCCATCACCGGCTTGGCCGCCAACGGGCCGATCGGGCCCAGCCCCAGCACGGCCGTGCCATTGGTGATCACGCCGACCAGGTTGGACCGGGCGGTGTAGCGCGCGGCGGCGCCGGAATCCGCAACGATGGCCTCGCAGGCCGCCGCGACGCCGGGGGAATAGGCCAGCGCCAGATCGCGCTGGGTCGTCAACTGCTTGGTTGGCGTGATGGCAATTTTTCCCGGCTGGGGGAATTCATGGTATTCGAGCGCCGCGCTGCGGAGGTCTGGATTCGGAGTGGTCGACATGAAAAATGGGGCGCAAACCCGATGTAATTTGAAGCACTTCCGTCCAGGACAGAAAGTTGACTTGGACGAAGGCTGGACGATATAGTAAAGGCGTTTCGCGTGAGCCTGTCCTGCAGCATGAGCTCGCGGCCCCCGTCTCGGTACCTCTCCTCCCTCCTCCACCGAATCCGGGCCCCCGCTTGATGGACGGGCTCTTTTTTTTGTGCGGCGCGCCAGCCTCCTGCCCGCAACGCCCTCAAGCGCCCCGATCGGTGCGCTGCGCCGCCATCAAGGCCGCGCCGATCCGCCCCTGTGCGGCCAGTTTCAATCGCGCCATCTCGGCCAGCACGTGGCTCGCATAGCCGCCGTCGTCAGGCAGGTTCCCTGCCCCGACATACAGCTGCAGGCCGCGCTGCACCGAGCCGCCGCGGCGGATGGTATCGGCGAGGATCGCCGTTCCCGCCTGCACGTTCTGGATCGGGTCGAGCGCGGCGCGGCGGGCGTTTTGCGAAGGGAACTCGGCCAGATGCGCACCCGGCATGACCTGCATGAGTCCGGTGGCACCGACCGCGCTCTGCGCGTACGGGTTCAGGCTGGACTCCACCGCCATCACCGACAGGATCAGCAGCGGATCGACCTGATACCGCAGCCCCGCCGACCGCGCCTCCGCGACCAGCACCCGCACCGCCCCGTCGGCAATGTGATAGCGCCGCGCGAGGTATTGCGCGACGCGCTCGTCGGCCGTCGCCAGGGAAACCGGCTCGCCGATTTTCAGGCTCGCCGATGCCGCCGACGGCGCAACCGGTTCCGGTTCCGCGGCGCGCGCCTCGCCCTCGAGTTTCGCCATCACGGGCGCCGCGACCTGCGCGACCACCGGCGCGACCGCACTGCGCAGCGCCGGCACCGCCAACAGGATGAACAGAATCGTCAGGGCGGCAACGGACAGCAACCCCGTCCCCTGCAACACCATGGCAAACGCTTTGCGCACCAACGCCGACTTGGCCGTTGGAATCTCCGCATTCCCCTGCGGGCGCGGGAGTGCCTCGGGGAACGCAACTTCCTCGGCAAGGCTGGTTTCCAGCATGATCAACCTCTCTCGAAAATGCGCGCCCCCTTGCCTTCCGACCGCCGGTCGACACAGGCTGAAGCAACGCTCCATTCGATACCCATCGCGGCCCGACACAAGATCGCGGGCCGACCGCGGAACCGGACCGCGCTTGCTGCGCCGCGTCCGGTAACAACTCAGGCGGAACCCCGACAACGATGTCGGGTGCCTTGTTTCTTCGCTGCCGGGACGCGCCCCTCAACGCCCCGGAGGCGGATCTGCCGTCCGCCGCCCAACGAAAAAAACGTGAATGGGGCGGATTGTATGGCATAACGCCTTTGCGTCAATACCGAAGATGGAGGTCCGCGGCGCCGGCGATCGCGCCAAGCCGTTAGGATTGGGCCTCCGCTGCGCGCGGTGCGATGACGATCTTCCGAGGCCCAGAAAGCGATGCAATACTCCGACCTTCGCGATTTTCTTGCAAAATTAGAGAAGATCGGCGATCTTGTTCGAATAAAAGAGGAGATATCCCCGGTCCTCGAGATCACCGAAATCTGCCAGCGCCTCCTCGAAGCGCAGGGGCCGGCGGCGATTTTCGAGCGTCCGGCCGGCGCCGCCATGCCGGTCGTTGCCAACCTCTTCGGCACCACCGCGCGCGTCGCCCAAGCCATGGGCGTCGACGGCATCGGCGAACTGCGCCACATCGGCGAACTGCTGGCGACGCTCAAGGAGCCGGAGGCGCCGCAAGGCCTGCGCGACGCCATCTCCAAGGTCGCCATGCTGAAATCCGCCCTCTGGGACATGGCGCCGCACCGCGTGCGCAGCCCGGCCTGTCAGGAGGTCGTCTGGGAAGGCGCGGACGTCGACCTCGACCGACTCCCGATCCAGACCTGCTGGCCCGACGATGCCGGCCCGCTCATCACCTGGGGCATGACGATCACCCGGGGGCCGCACAAGAAGCGGCAGAACCTCGGCATCTACCGCCAGCAGCGCATCGGCCGCAACAAGCTCATCATGCGCTGGCTCTCGCACCGGGGCGGCGCGTTGGATTTCCGCGACCACCGGCTCGCACACGGCACCGAACCGTTCCCGATCGCCGTCGCCCTGGGCGCCGACCCCGCCACCATCCTCGGCGCCGTCACCCCGGTTCCCGACACCCTCTCCGAATATCAGTTCGCCGGCCTGCTGCGCGGGGCGCGCACGGACATCGCGCCCGCCCTGGGCGTGCCGCTGGACGTCCCGGCGCGCGCGGAGATCGTCCTCGAAGGCCACATCCTGCCCGACCCCGCCAACGCCGACGGCGGTATCAGCGCCGACAACCGCGGATTCGAAACCGCGGTCGAGGGTCCGTTCGGCGACCACACCGGCTATTACAACGAAACCGAGCGCTTCCCGGTGTTCACCGTGCAACGCATCACCATGCGGCGCAACCCGTTGTACCTCTCGACCCACACCGGACGCCCGCCCGACGAACCGGCCATCCTGGGCGCGGCATTCAACGAGGTGTTCGTCCCCATCCTCCAGCGCAGCTATCCGGAGATCGTCGACTTCTACCTGCCGCCGGAAGGCTGCAGCTACCGCATGGCGATCGTATCGATCCGCAAGCAATACCCCGGCCACGCGCGCCGCGTGATGTTCGGCGTGTGGGGCTTCCTGCGCCAGTTCATGTACACCAAGTTCGTCATCGTGGTCGACGACGACATCGACGCGCGCAACTGGACGGACGTCATCTGGGCCATCACGACGCGGGCCGATCCGGTGCGCGACACCCTGCTGATCGACAACACGCCGATCGACTACCTCGACTTCGCCAGCCCGGTTTCGGGACTCGGCGGCAAGATGGGGCTCGATGCCACCAACAAGATGCCGGGAGAAACCGCCCGGCCCTGGGGCCGCAAGATCGAAATGCGGGAAGACGTCCGGCGGCGCGTCGATGCGCTGTGGGACCGCCTGGGACTGGGGAAGCGATGACGATGGAACGCCAGCCGATCCGCCGCGGCGGCATCCGCGCCGCCGGCTACGACCGCGCAACCCGGGAACTCGAGGTCGAATTCGATTCCGGCGCGGTCATCCGGCACAAGAACGTGGGCGAGGAGATCGCCCGACGATTCCTCTCCAGTTCGGCGCCGGCGAGCTATTACCGGGACAACATCGAGGAAGAGTATCCGGGGCGGCGGGAGCGGTAACGGCAGGCTGCCTCCCGATCGCCGGCACCGTCCCGCCCGCTCCCGCCGTCGCGGGAGCGGGGGTATGCGAGGCGCTATGGCCGAACCGCCGCGACCCCTTTCAACGCCAACCGGAAATCGATCTCGACCGGATCCGCCACGACGGACGTGTCGGCCCAATCGCCGATGCCGATGCCGTAGTCGAGTCGGCGGATGGTGAGATCGCCCGAGGCCATGGTGACGCGATCGGGTCCGCTGCCCGTCTGGGTCAAGGTCACCGGCACCGTCACCGTCCGCACCGCCCCCTTGATCGCCAGGCGGCCGTCGATGGCATAGCGTCCGTTGCCCTCGGCGCGCACCGCGGTGGACGTGAAGCGGGCCACCGGGTGCTGCGCGGTGTCGAGCCAGTCCGGTTTCGCCGCCTCGGTCGTGCCGTCATCGGTCGGCAACTGCACGCTGGCCAGATCCACCGCGATCGCGAACCGGCTGTCGCCGGGGTGGGCGGCATCGATATGAACCTCGGCGCTGAAGCGCCCAAACGAGCCGTGCACCGGCACACCCATTTCATGGGATACGAAGCCGATGGTACTTTGCGCGGGAATCAGCCGCACCGGTGCAGCCTCGGTCGCCGCACCGGCTTCGGCGGCGCCGACGACCGCCGGGTTCGCCGCCGCGCAGCAGCCCGCGCAGAGCAGGGCCGCAAGCGCCCGCCGCCGCAACATCACGAACCCCGGCGGCGCCCGTGCGCCGGCAGCATGCGCCCCATGATCCCGTCATGCAGCATGAACCGGTGGTGCAGCGCCGCCACGATATGCAGGCCGGCCAGACTCGCCAGCGTGTAGGCAAAAAATGCGTGGACATCTTCCAGGGTCTTCCCCAACGCCTTGTCGACCGGCACGAAATCGGGCAGCGGAATCTTGCCGAACAGCACGACGGGCAGCCCCTTTGCCGAACTCATCGCCCAGCCCAGCAGCGGGACGATGAAGAACAGCGCGTACAGCAGCCCATGGGCTGCACCCGTCACCTTGCGCTGCCAGTCCGCGATCGATGCCGGCAACCCGGGGGCGCGGTGGGTCGCGCGCCAGAGCAGCCGGATCGACGCCAACGCCAGCGCGACGATGCCGATCCATTTGTGCCAGTTGAACACGCGCACCCGGGTCGGGGAGATCTTGAGATCGCCCATGAACACGCCGACCAGGAACACCAGCAGCAGCACCGCCGCCATCAGCCAGTGCAGGTGGATTGCGACGCCGGAGTAGCGTTCCGTCGGGGCCGCCGCGGACACGGAGGAAGAAGGACTGGTTGCCATCAAGGAAAACTCCTGCAGCGATTCAGCTCAAAACCCGGGCTCAAAACCCGGACCGGAAAGCCGGAATTGTAGGAAGGCGGGCCTTTCCTTCCGTTCAGGATTTCCGTATACAGTCTTTGGCCCGCCACGCCGGCAGCGGGGGGCCGCGGGAGAACGCCGGCGCGGCACGCGCGCCGGCGCGAGGGCGCTCAGGCCCCGCGATCGAGCTGCTTGCGGATCTCGCGATACACGCTTTCCGTCCGCGGCCGCACGCCGCGCCAGATCGCGAACGACTCCGCCGCCTGTTCGATCAGCATGCCGAGTCCGTCGCTCACCTGCCGCGCCCCGCCGGACCGGGCCAGTTCCAGGAACGGCGTCGGCGCCGCGGCGTAGACGAGGTCGTAGGCCAGCGTGCAATCGTCGAAGGTCTCGGGATCGATCGGCGGGGCCTCATGGTGCAGGCTCGTCGACGTCCCGTTGACGATCAGATCGAAATGTTCCGCCGGGGCTTCGTCGTAGTGGATCGCCTCGACGCCGAATTCCTCCGCCAGCTCCTGCGCCCGTCCGTGCGTGCGATTGGCCACGGAAATTCCTTTCGGGCGCTCTTCGAGCAGGGATGCAACCAGTCCGCGCACACCGCCGCCGGCACCGAGAATCAGGATCTCCGCGCCCGCGATCGAAAAGCCGAGGCGTTCCCGCACGTCGCGCACGAAACCGATGCCATCGGTGTTGTCGCCCGAGATCCGGTCGTCGTCAAACTTCAGCGTGTTCACCGCCCCCGCCAACCGCGCCCGCGCACTCAGGTCGTCGGCCAGCTTGGCGGCATCGAGCTTGAACGGGATGGTCACGTTCAAGCCGCGGTAGCCCTGATCGCGCAAGCCCAGTGCGATCTCCTCGAAGCGGTCCAGCGGGGCCTCGATCCGCTCGTAGCGCATATGCTGGCCGGTCTGTTCCGCGAACAGGCGATGGATTTCCGGCGAGCGGCTGTGCACAACCGGGTTGCCGACGACGGCATAGCGATCTTCGATGTTCATGGCTCAATGGCGCGTTCCAGCGGCACCACCCACTTGCAGTGCGGCTGCGGAACTTTCGCGCGGGGTTTGGGTTTGCAATTGATCATGGGTAAAAATCCAGCTCCGCGTAATCTCCAGTCGGTCCGCGTTCCGGGCAATGCCGGGAGGCAGGGGCGGGAACGGCGCCGCCAGCATAACGATACGCCTCGCTGCATTGTCCAGGACCGGCGAACCGGACGAGCGGTCGATCACCGCATCGAGCAGTCGGCCGCTGCGATCGATGATCACCGTCATTTGCAGGGTACCGTAGATTTTGCCGCGTGCGGCAGCAGGGTAATGGGCGTTGCCGACCTTTTCCACCCGCGCCCGCCACTGCGCGAAGTACAGCGCATCCGGAGACCCGCGCGTGCTCGGCATCAGATAATGGACCCGCGGCCTCGCCTGGTAATCGGAGATCTCCTTGTCGATCGCCGCTTCCATGCGCGCCAGCCGGGTCTGGGTCCGCCGCGCTGCCGGCGCGTGGTGGCGCGCGGCCCGATGCAAGCGCACCCGGGCGCGCCGTTCGTTCTTCTTGTACGTGGCGAGCAGCGCGCGCTGCTCGGCCTCGAGGCGGGCGATCGTCTGCCGGGCCGCCTGCAGGGCATCGCCTTCGGAATTGTCGGCCGACGCCGGCAACGGCGACGTCCGCCGACCGCGCGCATTGGTGCCGCCGCCGTTCAGATCGACCTGCGCCAGTAGCTGCGCATGCTCGGGCCGGCGCTGGCTGCGCGCATTGACCAGCACGACCTCCAGCGGCGGCATCGCCACGGGGTGACGCAGCAGTTCCGGCTTGACGAAGCGCACGGCGAGCACGACCAGATGCACGCCGACGGAGATCGTCAGGGCGGCCAGCAGCACGCGGTTTTCGATGCGGGGAAGGGTGAGCACGCGGCGATTGTAGTGGGCGCGGCGGAGCGGGCGGTCGCCCGGGACCGAGTGGAGCAGCCGCCGCCTACGATGCCGCGTCCGCCGCGGGCGGAACACCCTGCGCCTCGACGGCGCCCCCTTCCATGACCTCCTCTTCCTCGGCGACGGCTTGTGCCGGCTCCTCCGCGAGCACCTGCGCAACCCGCAGCTCGGGCACCAGCTCGACGAAGTCGATCGCCCCGACCTCGAGCGCCAGGCGCTGTCCGCGCCCGTACTGGGCCGCCGCGGCGAGCTTCAGCGTGAGCGGCAGCCCCTGCACCCGCAGCACCTCCTCGCGCGCCACGCGGGCTTCGATGCGGTGGACGCTCTCCTGCTGCAACCAGCGCAGGCTCCAGTAGCGCTCCATCCGCTCCTGGAAATCCGCGTACGCGCCGTACGCGGCATCGAATGCGGACACGGCGGAAAACAGATCGGAATCGCCGCGCGCATAGGGCGGCGTCCGCCCGAGGGCCGCGGCGACCAGTTGTCGCTGATTGAGCATGTCGACGTAGCGCCGCAGCGGCGAGGTGCACCACGCGTACCGGGCCACGCCAAGGCCTTCGTGGGGCGCCGGGCTCGTGGACATCCGAACACGGCCCAGCGACTGCGAGCGGTATACCCCGACCCAGCGCAACTGCTCCAGCCATGCACCCCATTGCGAATTGGCGGCGATCATCAGTTCGGCAACGATCCGATCCAGGGGCGCGTCCCGACGGCGGGTCTGCAGGCGCACGCGCGCAGCCTCGCCTTCGCCCTCGAGCTGGATCGACACCTCCTCGCGCCCTTTCGGCTCCGGCCGGCCGCGGACCGCCTCCCGTCCGGCCTTCAAGCGGCTGGCGAACTGCCACAGCATCGCCAGATCGCCGCCGAAGGGCCCCGGCACGTCCCCCGCGGCCACCTGCGCCTCGTCCCATGCCAGTTCCGGATGGTCGTGGCGCAGATTGGCCGCCACGGTGACCCGATCGACGACCGTGTTCGCTGCCGCGATCGCATAGGTCTCCGGGTCGACGTCGAGGTAGAGCGACAGCGCCGGCACGGTCCGGCCCTCGGCAAGGGAATACGCATCGACCCACGCCTCGGGCAACATGGTGATCTTCATCCCCGGCGCATACACCGTGGACATCCGGGCGCGCGCAACCACGTCGAGCGGATGGTCCCGCGCGATCTCCAGCGCGGGCGCGGCGATGTGGATGCCGATGCGCCACCCCGCCTCGATACGCTGGACCGAGAACGCGTCGTCGATTTCGGTGGTGGAACTGTCGTCGATCGAAAACGCCGGCGTCGGCGATTGCGGAAGATCCTCGAACCGCATCGACGGCGCCGGCAGATCGGCGGAAAACCCGGCGCCGCCGGGAAACGTCCGCGCCAGGAACGACTGCACATGCCACTCGTACGGCGAGGCGATGGCGCCGCGCGCCAGCAGCAGGCGCAGCGGACTCATCTGCAGAACGTGCGCGGCCTCCTCGAGCGCCTTGTACTCGATGCCGTTGCGGTCCGGGCGACAGAGCAGGTTCATCGCCGAGGCGGCGATTTCCTCGGGCAGCTCCCCGCGCCGCAACTGGTCGACCATCTGCTCCCGCCGCAGCTCCTGCTGGCGTCGGCGCTCCACCGCGGCCAGCGCCGCGCGCAAGGTCTCGGGCGGTGCCGGCCGGAAGACGCCGCGCCCCTTCCGATAAAAATACATCGGCGCGGCATGCAGGCGCATCAGGACCGCCGCGGCTTCCACCGCCGCCGGCTCATGCCCGTAATAGTCACGCGCGAGACGTTCGAACCCGAACTCTTCCTGCGGCGCGCACTCCCAGAGGAAATCGACATCGATGCCTTCGGCTTCCGCGCGCGCGGACCGCAGCAGTTCCTCCGCCGCCGGGCGGTCGAAGCGCAGCAGAACGGCATTCGCCTTGACCTTCACGCGCTTGCCGGTGGTGGTGTCGACCTGGAGCGAGGAGTCGGTCGCCGCGCGCACCGTGCCGGCTTTCAGTTCGCCGCTTTCCTCGAAGACTACGTGAGCGGTCGTCACGGCCGGCACTCCGCGTTGACGCCGTTGTCGGCACCCGCCCCCCCGCCCGCTCCGTGCGCGACGGCCAGTGCCGCGAGCAGCTTGCCGTGGACGCCCCCGAAGCCGCCGTTGCTCATCGCGATCACCCGGTCGCCCGGACGCGCCGCCCGCGCCACCGCCTCGACCAGCTGATCGAGGTCGGAGAACACCAGCGCCCGCTCCCCCAACGGCGCCAGCGCCGCGCGCGGATCCCAGCCCAGTTGCGGCGGTTCGAAACAGAAGGTGATGTCGGCATCCCGCAAGCTCGCGGCCAGACGGTCGCGCATGGTGCCCAGACGCATGGTGTTGGAACGCGGCTCGAGCAAGGCCAGGATCCGGTTTGCGCCGGCCCGCCGACGCAAACCCGCGAGCGTCGCCTCGATCGCCGTGGGATGATGGGCGAAGTCGTCGTACACCGAAACCCCGTCGGCCATGCCCCGCAGCTCCAGCCGCCGCTTGACGCCCGGGAAGCGATTCAGCGCCCGGCAGGCCGCCTCCGGCGCCACGCCGAGATGCGCGCACGCCGCCACCGCCGCCACCGCATTGTCGCGATTGTGGTCACCCGCAAGGGTCCACGCGACCGTGCCCACGCCACGGCCGGCCCGGAGAATTTCGAACGCTTCGGCTTCGCCGTCCTCGCGCCCCGCGCCGGCATCCGCCGCACGCCAGTCCCAGTCCGCAGCGGGACCGAAGCGCTCCACCTCGCACCACGCGCCGCGCGCCAGGACCCGGGCCAACGCCGCATCGCGGCCATTGACGATCGCCCGCCCGCCGCGCGGCACGCAACGCATCAGGTGGTGGAATTGGGTCTCGATGGCCGCGAGATCGGGAAAGATGTCGGCGTGGTCGTACTCCAGATTGTTGGCAATCACCGTACGGGGAAAGTAATGGACGAACTTGCTGCGCTTGTCGAACAGCGCGCTGTCGTATTCGTCCGCCTCGATCACGAACGGCGCATCGATTCGCCCGAGGCGCGCGGAAATGCCGAAGCCGCCCGGAACCCCGCCGATCAGGAATCCCGGTTCCCGTCCCGCCTGATCCAGAATCCAGGCGCACAGCGACGACGTCGTCGTCTTGCCGTGGGTGCCGGCAACGGCGAGCACATGCCGGCCGCGCAGGATGTTCTCCCGCACCCATGCCGGACCGGAGACGAACGGCGCGTCGGCCTCCAGGATCGCCTCGAACAGCGGGTTGCCCCGGGCCACGACGTTGCCGATGACGAACACGTCCGGCGCGATGGCCATCTGCTCGGCGCCGAACCCTTCGATCAGGTCCACGCCCGCATCGCGCAACTGTTCGCTCATCGGCGGATACACCGCGTGATCGCAACCGGTGACCCGATGTCCGGCAGCCAGGGCCAGGCGCGCCACTCCGCCCATGAAGGTACCGCAGATTCCCAGGATGTGCAGATGCACGGCGACCGCCACTCGGTTCGATAAAAGGAAATTCTATCCGGTCTGGACAAAACCCCGGATTCTGTCGACAATGTCGCCCATTTTCCGCGTTCTGCTCAAAATTCAATGGCAAGCCACATTCTCGTGATCAACGGACCGAACCTGAATCTGCTCGGTTCCCGCGAAACGGCCATCTACGGCGAGACCACGCTTGCGGACATCGAGCACGAACTGCAGGCGCAGGCCCGGCAACGAGGCCTTGCCCTGCAATGCTTTCAGAGCAACCACGAGGGCGCGCTGATCGACCGGATCCACGCCGCGCGCGACGAAGGCGTGGATTTCATCGTCATCAACGCGGGCGCCTATACCCATACCAGCATCGCCCTGCGGGATGCGCTGGCGGCGGCGGCGATCCCGTTCCTCGAGGTGCATCTTTCCAACATCCACCGCCGCGAGCCCTTTCGCCACGTGTCCCTGCTGTCGGACAAGGCGATCGGCACCATCGTCGGCCTTGGCCCGGCGGGATACCGCTTGGCCCTGGAATTCGCGGCGGACCATCGCGTCGGCGGCGCATAGCCGCGGACGCCGATCGCCTGCACATATATGTACTCGATCCTCGAACCCAGCACCGCAACGCCGGACCTGCAGTCCGGCGGGCGGCGCCACTCGTGAGGCACCATGGACCTGCGCAAACTGAAGACCCTGATCGACCTCGTATCCGAATCCGGCATTGCGGAAATCGAGGTCACCGAGGGAGAGGACAAAGTACGGATCGTCAATAAATACGCGAGCGCGCCGATGCATGCCGCCGCGCCGCTGGCGATGCCGGCCGCGCCGACTGCGCCGGTGGCCGTGGCCGCCCCGGCGGCAGCGACGGCGGAGCCGCCGGCGGCTCCGTCCGGACACGTCGTCAAATCGCCGATGGTCGGCACCTTCTACCGCTCGCCCAACCCCGAATCCAAACCGTTCGTCGAGATCGGGCAGACGGTCAAGGCCGGCGACACCCTGTGCATCATCGAGGCGATGAAGCTGCTCAACGAGATCGAGGCCGACGTGGCCGGCACGGTCCGGGAGATCCTGGTGGACAACGGACAGGCAGTCGAATACGGCCAGCCGCTCTTCATCGTCGCGTAGCACCCTCATGTTCGGAAAACTCCTGATCGCGAACCGCGGCGAGATTGCGCTGCGGATTCAACGTGCCTGCCGCGAGCTGGGCATCCGTACCGTCGTCGTGCATTCCGAGGTCGATGCCGATGCCAAGTACGTCAAGCTCGCCGACGAGTCGGTCTGCATCGGTCCCGCGCCCTCGAAGGAAAGCTATCTCAACGTCCCGGCGATCATCGCCGCCGCCGAGGTCACCGACGCGGAGGCGATCCATCCCGGATACGGATTCCTGTCCGAGAACGCGGATTTCGCCGAGCGCGTGGAACGCAGCGGCTTCGTGTTCATCGGCCCGCGCCCCGAATCGATCCGGCTGATGGGCGACAAGGTGTCGGCCAAGCACGCGATGATCGCCGCCGCCGTGCCGACCGTGCCGGGGTCCGATGGCGTCCTGCCGGAAGATCCGCGGGAGATCGTCCGCGTCGCGCGCGCCGTCGGCTATCCGGTCATCATCAAGGCGGCGGGGGGCGGCGGCGGGCGCGGCATGCGCGTCGTGCATACGGAGGCTGCCCTGCTCAGCGCGGTGACGATGACCCGGCAGGAGGCGCAGACGGCATTCAGCAATCCGAACGTCTATATGGAGAAGTTCCTCGAAAACCCGCGCCACATCGAAATCCAGGTGCTCGCCGACCAGTACCGCAACGCGATCTGGCTGGGCGAGCGCGACTGTTCGATGCAGCGGCGCCATCAGAAGATCCTGGAGGAGGCGCCGGCCCCCGGCATTCCGCGCAAGCTCATCGAGCGCATCGGCGACCGTTGCGCCGAGGCCTGCCGCAAGATCGACTACCGCGGCGCCGGCACCTTCGAATTCCTCTACGAGAACGGCGAGTTCTACTTCATCGAGATGAACACCCGGGTCCAGGTCGAGCATCCGGTGACCGAGCTCGTCACCGGCATCGACATCGTGCAGCAGCAGATCCGGGTCGCAGCGGGAGAGCGCCTGACGATCCGGCAGCGCGACGTGGTTCTGCGCGGCCATGCCATCGAATGCCGCATCAACGCCGAGGATCCGTACCGATTCACGCCCAGCCCCGGACGGATCACCGCCTGGCATACGCCGGGCGGGCCCGGGGTGCGGGTGGACTCGCATGCGTACGCAGGGTACGTCGTGCCGCCCAACTACGATTCGATGATCGGGAAACTGCTGTGCTACGGCGACACGCGCGACCAGGCGATCGCCCGCATGCGGATTGCGCTGTCGGAGGCCGTCGTCGAAGGCATCAGCACGAACATTCCCCTCCACCGGGAATTGATGATGGACGAAAAATTCGTGCAGGGGGGAACCAGCATCCACTACCTGGAAAAGCGCCTGGCGGAAAAGAAGGCCAACCAGGGCTAGGCCGACCGGCGCCGGGATCACCACCATGTTCGCGGAATTTCAGATTCTCCTGCCAGCCGATGCGCTGGACGCCTGGACCGATGCCCTGCTTGCCGCCGGTGCGCTGTCGGTCTCGGTGGAGGATGACGATCGCGATACGCCGGACGAATCGGCGCTGTACGGCGAACCCGGCGAGGAGCCGCCCGATCCGGCATGGCGCAACAACCGGGTGAGCGTGCTCGTCGACCGCGATGCCGACATCGGGGATCTGCTCGCGACCGCGGCGCGGGACCTCGACGCCGCCCCGCCGGCGGCGATCGCATGCAAGGCCGTCGACGACTGCGACTGGGTCCGGCAAACGCAAGCCCAGTTCGCCCCGATCGCCGTCGGACGGATCTGGATCGTCCCGAGCTGGCACACCCCGCCCGACCCGCAGGCGATCAACATCCGCATCGACCCCGGCGCCGCGTTCGGCACCGGAGCGCATCCGACGACGCGCCTGTGCCTGCAGTGGATGGAGCGGAACCCGCCGACCGGCCTGTCCGTGCTCGACTATGGCTGCGGATCCGGCATCCTGTCGATCTGCGCCGCCGCGCTGGGGGCGGCCGACGTGGTCGGCGTCGACATCGACCCGGCGGCGATCGCCACCGCCGGCCACAACGCGCAGGAAAACCGGGTCACGGTCCGCTACACCGCCCCGGAAGCGTTTGCCGAAGAGCCGGAACGCCGCTTCGATCTCGTGATCGCGAACATCCTCGCCAACCCCATCATGGTGCTTGCGCCGATGCTGGCCCACCGGGTCCGCCCGGGCGGAACGATCCTGCTTTCGGGCATCCTGGAACGCCAGGCCCAGGCGATCATCGACACCTTCCTGCGGGCGGACCCCCGCATGGCGCTTGCGGTCGTTGCGCAGGACGAAGGCTGGGTCGCGATCGCAGGAACCAGGCAGGCCGACGACACCCTCCGGAACCCCAACCCGTGAACGCAGCGGGTGCCGCGCCGAAATGAGCTTTGCCACCCGCTGCCCGAACTGCAATGCGCTCTTCCGCGTCAGCGAGGAGCAGTTACGCTCGCACGACGGTCTGGTCCGCTGCGGCGATTGCCGCCACGTCTTCGATGCCCGCTCCCGGCTCGAAGCCATCGCGGACGACCACCCGGACGCCCCCGCTCCGCCGCGGCGGGATGCGCCGATCGACCGCGAGCCGAAGATTCCTCCGTCGACCGACGCCCCGGTCGACATGGCGCACGACATGGCGCGCGACCTGCCGACCGACATGCCGACCGGCCGCGCCGGAGAGCCTGACTTCCCCGAACCCGAGCAACCGGATTTTCTGCGCGCCGACAAGCGGCGCGCCGGCGGGGCCCTGCGCGCGACGCTCGCCGCGGCCTGCACCCTGCTCGCCCTCACCCTTCTGGCGCAGCTCGCGATCCAGTTCCGCGCCGATCTGCTGGCGAATCTGCCGTCGCTGCGACCGACGCTGGATGCGCTGTGCGCGCCGCTCGCGTGCCGCGCAACCCTGCCGATGCGGCCGGATCTGCTCGCGATCGTCAGCAGCGACCTGCAGGCGATCCCGAACACCAGCGCGATGGAGTTCGATGCGGTGATCCGCAACCGGGCGTCCTTCCCGATGGCGCTGCCGTCGATCGAACTCACCATGACGAACGCGCAGGATCAAGCCATCGCGCGCAAGGTGTTCTCGCCGGAAGACTACGGTCCGACGTCCAATTCCCTGGTGCCACCCGACAACCTGCCTCCGGGGGCGGACCGATCGATCCGCATCCTTTTCGTGCCCCCCGGCCCCGGTGCCACGGGATTCGTCGCCTATCCGTTTTTTCCCTGAAATCTCCCGTCTGTCATGAAAAAAACCCTCATCTGCGCGTCGATCGCGTACGACTCGATCATGGTCTTCTCGGGGCGGTTCAAAGACCACATCCTCCCCGATCAGGTCCACATCCTGAACGTCTCCTTCCTGGTCCCGACGCTGCGCCGCGAATTCGGCGGCGTCGCCGGGAACATCGCCTACAGTCTCGCGCAGCTGGGCGGCAACCCGGCGCCGCTGGGTACGATCGGAGTGGACGGCGCCGACTACCTGCGCCGGCTCGACACCCTCGGGATCGACCGCAGCCGCGTGCTGCAGATCGACGGCACCCATACCGCGCAAGCGTTCATCACGACCGATCTCGACGACAACCAGATCACCGCGTTCCATCCGGGCGCAATGTCGCACTCCCACCGCAACCCGATTCCCGATGACGACGCCATCGAACTTGCGCTGGTGGGGCCGGACGGACGGGACGGCATGCTGGCGCACGCCCAGGCCCTGGCGGAGCGCGGCATCCCGTTCCTGTTCGATCCGGGACAGGCGATGCCGCTGTTCGACGGCCCGGACCTGCTGCGCTTCGTCGAGCAGGCGCGCTATGTCGCCGTCAACGACTATGAAGGAAAGCTGCTGGAGACCAAGACCGGGATTCCGCTGGCCTCGCTCGCGCGCAATCTGGACGCCCTGATCGTGACCCGCGGCGCGGCGGGTTCCGAGATCCACAGCGGCGGCAGGATCGTGCAGGTGCCGGCGGCGCCCGTTGGCACCATCGCCGATCCGACCGGCTGCGGAGATGCCTATCGGGCCGGCATTCTGTACGGCATCGCCCGGCGTTTCGATTGGGAGACGACCGGACGGCTCGCGTCGGTCATGGGAGCGATCAAGATCGAGCACCACGGCGCGCAACGGCACGAAGCAAGCCGCGCGCAGATCGAGGAACGGTTCGTCGAGGCGTTCGGGTACCGCCCCTGGTAAAAAAACGCCCCACGGACGTGTGGGGCGTTTGTACGGAACAACGACCGCGTCGGACTACGGCCGGCTCCCGGACGGGAACGGCCACGCCGCGCCGGCGTCGGCCTCGAGGGCGGCCTCCGCAGCCGCGCCCGGGAGCGACTCCATCGGAGCAGCCGCTTCCTTGACCGCCGCCTTGCGCTTGGCGGGAGCCCGCTTCTTCGCAGCGGCCGGTTTGACGGCTTCCTTCTTAGTCGCTACTTTTTTTTTAGCGGCCTTCTTTTCCTTCTTGCCACCCTTCTTTTCCGCCTTCTTGGTGGTCGTCTTCACCGCCTTCTTGGCCGTAGCCTTCTTTGCGGTGGCCTTCTTGGCCGTGACCTTCTTGGCGACGGTCTTCTTGGCGGCCTTCTTGGCGACCTTCTTCGCCGCCGTCTTCTTGGCGACGACCTTCTTCGCCGCCTTCTTCGCGACGACCCGCTTTGCCGCCTTCTTCGCCGCCGTCTTCTTGGCGGCAACCTTCTTCGCGACGACCTTCTTGGCCACGACCTTCTTGGCGACCTTCTTCGCCGCCGTCTTCTTCGCGGCCTTCTTCGCAGCTTTCTTCGTTGCCATGGACATCTCTCCTATCAGAACAGATCGATTTGACGAACTTGGGAAACCCGGCCGCGATCGCGGGCCGGGCTATTCATCGGCGCATGCGGAGGCACGGTCGCCGCGGCAAGCCCAGAAATGCGTTTTGCAGGGCGCATATCCGAGACAGGCGCGGAACGGAACGGGCGCAAGCCGTTGACGCTGATGAATCCGGCACAGCGCGTGCGGCACTGCGCACGCGCGAACTGCGCAGCGCCGGAAGCGGCGTGCGCGAAAAATGAGGAGGATCCGACGTGGGGACGAAACGAAGATGGCGGAGAAACGCAGGAAACGTCGGGGGGAGCAATGCCGCGGGACGGCGAGGTCTCGGGTCGTGGCACGAAATGCCGACTATGGCTGTCTGCGTTCAATTCGGCGATCGATCTCGCGATCGAACTACAAGAAATTCACGGGCGAATTATTACTCCCGATGGTTCTGCACTGCAAGAATTTTTTTCTGTTTCAACGAAAAAACAGCGCATCGATTCGCCATCAAATCGATGCGCTGCATGGCAACTCAATCCCAGTTGAGCGCGCCGCCGCTCTGATACTCGAGCACGCGCGTCTCGAAGAAGTTGCGCTCCTTCTTCAAGTCGATCATCTCGCTCATCCAGGGGAACGGGTTCTCCTGCTCGGGGAACAAGGTCTCCATCCCGATCTGTTGTGCGCGGCGGTTGGCGATGTATCGCAGATAGTCCTTGAACATCGCCGCGTTCAGGCCCAGCACTCCGCGCGGCATGGTGTCCTCGGCGTAGCGGTACTCCAGGTCGACCGCGGTCAGGAACAGCTGATGGATCTCGGCGCGGAACTCGGTCGTCCACAGCCCCGGGTTTTCCAGCTTGATCTGGTTGATCATGTCGATGCCGAAATTGCAGTGCATCGACTCGTCGCGCAGGATGTACTGATACTGCTCGGCCGCGCCCGTCATCTTGTTCTGGCGGCCCAGCGCCAGGATCTGCACGAACCCGACGTAGAAGAAGAGCCCCTCCATCAGGCAGGCGAAAACGATCAGCGACCGCAGGAGCGCGCGGTCCGCGTCCGGAGTCCCGGTCTGGAATCCCGGATCCGTCAGCACCTCGATGAACGGCAGGAGAAACTCGTCCTTGGCGCGAATCGAGGGAATTTCCCGGTAGGCGTTGAAGATTTCGCCCTCATCGAGCCCGAGGGATTCGACGATGTACTGGTACGCGTGGGTGTGAATCGCCTCCTCGAACGCCTGCCGCAGCAGGAATTGCCGGCATTCGGGCGCCGTGATCTGACGATACGTGCCGAGCACGATGTTGTTCGCGGCGAGCGAATCCGCCGTCACGAAAAACCCCAGGTTGCGCTTGACGACGCGCCGCTCGTCCTCGCTCAAACCGTTGGGATCCTTCCACAGGGCGACGTCGCGGGACATGTTGACCTCCTGCGGCATCCAGTGGTTGGCGCAGGCGGACAGATACTTGTCCCAGGCCCACTTGTACTTGAACGGAACCAGCTGGTTGACGTCCGCCCGGCCGTTGATGATCCGCTTGTCCTCCATCCGTACGCGCCCCCCGGACGCGGTCCCGGCGTCGTCCTCCGCGCGTGGCCGGCCTTGGGCCGGCGCTGCCGCCGGCGTCCGGACCGGCTCGGCCGGCACCTGCGCGAGCTGCGGCCGCGGCGCCCCCGCCGTCACCGGCCGTGCCGGCTCGACATCATCCCAATGCAACATGATTCCTCTCCCGATCGGTTCTTGTTATTGGCACGCTTCGCACTCGGCAAACCCCGCATCCCCGGGGCGCAGCGTGCAGACCTTCCCGTCGGCCGCCGAAACGGCCGGATCCGCCGCGACAGGCACCGCGTTGAGCGTCCCGGCACGCCCCGTCGACTTCTCGGCATGCGTCGCCCCCAGCGTGCGCAGATAGTAGGTCGTCTTCAAGCCGCGCAGCCAGGCCAGCTTGTAGACCTCGTCGAGCTTGCGGCCCGAAACCCCCGCCAGGTAGATGTTGAGCGACTGCGCCTGATCGATCCACTTCTGGCGGCGCGAAGCGCACTCGATCAGCCAGGTCGGGTCGATCTCGAACGCCGTCGCGTAGCGCTGCCGGATCTCCTCGGGAATGCGATCGATGCGCGCCAGGCTGCCGTCGAAATACTTGAGGTCGGCGACCATCACCTCGTCCCACAGCCCCAGCGACTTCAGCTCCCGCACCAGATGCTGGTTGACGACCGTGAACTCCCCGGAAAGGTTCGATTTCACATACAGGTTCTGATAGGTGGGCTCGATGCTGGCCGACACCCCGACGATGTTGGAAATCGTCGCCGTCGGTGCGATCGCGACGCAGTTGGAGTTGCGCATCCCGTATCGGGAAATCCGCTCGCGCAGCGCCGCCCAATCCATCCGCTCCTGCGCATCGACCTCGAGGTGGCCGCCCCGTTCCCGTCCCAGGATGTCGAGGCTGTCGCGCGGCAGGATTCCCTGGTCCCACAAGGAGCCGCGGAAGGTCGAATACGGCCCGCGCTCGGCCGCCAGTTCCGTCGAGGCCCAATAGGCGAAATAGCAGACCGCTTCCTGGCTGCGATCGGCGAATTCCACCGCCGCTTCGGACGCGTACGGGATCCGCTGGCGATGCAGGCAATCCTGGAAGCCCATGATCCCGAGGCCCACCGGCCGGTGGCGCAGATTGGAATTGCGTGCCTTCGACACCGCGTAATAGTTGATGTCGACCACGTTGTCGAGCATCCGCATCGCGATCCCCACCGTCCGCCGCAGCTTTTCGAGGTCGAGGTCGAAGCCGCCGGAGCCGTTCGGGCGCAGATGGCCGAGCAGGTTCACCGACCCGAGGTTGCAGACGGCGATCTCCTCCTCGGAGGTGTTCAGGGTGATCTCGGTGCAGAGGTTGGAACTGTGCACGACCCCGACGTGCTGCTGGGGCGAACGCAGGTTGCAGGCGTCCTTGAACGTGATCCAGGGATGGCCGGTCTCGAACAGCATCGAGAGCATCTTGCGCCACAGGTGCGTCGCGGCGACCTTCTTGAAGAGGCGCAGTTCCCCGCGGGCCGCCTTTTCCTCATATGCCCGGTAGGCCGTCTCGAACGCCTGTCCGGTCAGGTCATGGAGATCCGGGCAGTCGCTGGGCGAAAACAGGGTCCACTCCCCTTCCTCGAACACCCGCTTCATGAACAGGTCCGGAATCCAGTTCGCCGTGTTCATGTCATGGGTGCGGCGCCGGTCGTCGCCGGTGTTCTTGCGCAGGTCCAGGAACTCCTCGATATCCAGATGCCAGGTCTCCAGGTAGCAGCAGACGGCGCCCTTGCGCTTGCCGCCCTGGTTCACGGCGACGGCGGTGTCGTTGACCACCTTGAGGAAGGGCACGACGCCCTGGGATTTGCCGTTCGTGCCGCGGATGTGGGCGCCGAGCGCGCGCACCGGGGTCCAGTCGTTGCCCAGGCCGCCCGCGAACTTGGCGAGCATCGCGTTGTCCTTGATCGCTTCGTAGATGCCGTCGAGATGATCCGGGACCGTGCTGAGATAGCAGGAGGAAAGCTGCGAATGCTGCGTCCCGGAATTGAACAGCGTCGGCGTCGAGCTCATGAAATCGAAGCTCGAGAGCAGATCGTAGAACTCGATCGCCCGCGTCTCGCGGTCGATCTCGTTGAGCGCCAGCCCCATCGCCACCCGCATGAAAAACGTCTGCGGCAACTCGAAACGGCGCCCGTCGCGGTGCAGGAAATACCGGTCGTACAGCGTCTGCAGCCCCAGATACGAAAACTCCAGGTCGCGCTCGGGCTTGAGCGCCGCCGCCAGCCGCGGCAGGTCGAACTGCAGCAGACGCTCGTCGAGCAGGCCGGCGTCGACGCCGATCCGGATGCACCGCGGAAAATACTCCGCATAGCGCTCGACCATCGCACCCTGCGCCACTTCCGTCCCGAACACTTCCTTGCGCACGACGTGCAACAGCAGACGGGCCGTCACCTCGCTGTATGCGGGGTCGGTTTCGATCCGCGCCCGGGCGGCCAGAATCGCCGACTTGTGCACCTCTTCGACCGGGACGCCGTCGTAGAGATTTTTGAGCGTCGCCGACAGCACGGCATCGACGGAAACATACTCGGTCAGCCCCTCGCAAGCGGCCTCGATCGTCGAGCGCAGGCGCGCCGCATCGAGCGGAACCCGGCGCCCACCGTCGGTGACGTGCAGCGCGCTCGGTTCCGGCTGCGCCGCCGGCTTGTGCTGTGCCCGCTCCTGCGCGCGCCGCTCGCGGTACAGAACGTAGGCGCGGGCAACATCGTGCGCGCCGTCGCGCATGAGCGCCAGTTCGACCTGGTCCTGGATTTCCTCGATGTGAAACGTTCCGCCCGCCGGCTCGCGGCGCATGAGCGCCGCCACGGCGGCGGCGGTCAGGCGCTCGACCTGTTCGCGAATCGCCGCCGATGCCGCGGCCTGGCTGCCGTGAACCGCGAGGAACGCCTTGGTCATGGCGACGGCGATCTTCGACGGTTCGAAGGCGACGACGGCGCCGTTGCGGCGGATGATCCGGTAATCCGCCAGTCCGCTCGCCACGGGATGCGCCAGCGCCTGCACCCGCGCATCTCCCGTCACCGCGCCGCCGAAAGCGCCTCCGCCCGCAGCAGCAACCGCCGCGTCCCCTTGATTTTGATATTGCATCGCTCCCCCCGTAACAGCGGATTGCCGGCCCTACGACGCTGTCGCGCCGCGCCCGCGCGCTTGCGGCCGCCGGCTGGAAATGTTCTTTGAACACAATATCTTGTATGCGACGACAAAACAGCAACAAGAAATTGTGGTGGCGATCTTAGGAGATCTTTTCGGGGTCAGCAATCACTTGCAGAATTTCCGGCGAAATCCCGTCGCAACCGCGCCCAATCGAAGAGCGGACCCGGGTCCGTCTTGCGCCCGGGCGCGATCTCGGAATGGCCGCGGACCGCGCGCAGCGGGTAGGCGGCCCGCAAAGCCGGGAGCAGGGCGCCCAGGGTGGCGTACTGCGCTTCCGCAAAGGGCTCGTACTCGCACCCCTCCAGTTCCACACCGATCGAGAAATCGTTGCATCCGGGCCGCCCTTCGAACGCGGACGCGCCGGCATGCCATGCCCGGTCCCGGCACGAAACGAATTGCGTCAACACGCCATCGCGCCCGATCAGAAAGTGCGCGGACACGCGGACGCCGCGCAGCCGCGCGAAAAACGGATGATCGTCGCAGTCGAGCGTGCCGGCGAAGAACCGTTCGACCTCGTCGCCGCCGAACCGCCCGGGCGGCAGGCTGATGCAATGCAGCACGACGAGATCCACCGCCGGGTTCACCGCGGCATCGGCAGCACCGGCGGTCGGGCGCGCGTCGAAGTGGGTCGAGGCAACCCGGCGCGCGCCCGCGATCCAGCCGTCGGCGCCGACCTGCACGGCGCGACTCACTTCAACCCCAGGCGCTGCATCCGGTACCGCATCTGGCGAAACGAAATTCCCAGCAACTGGGCGGCCGCGGTCCGGTTATGACGCGTCTTCGCGAGCGCGGCGCGGATCGCCGCCCCCTCCACCTCGTCCAGATAGGCCGCCAGATCGGACGGTACTCCGTCGATGACCTCGGCCCGCGCGCGCTCCGCAACCTCGTCGGCGGCCGGCGTGGCGCCCGGTGCCGTCGCCGCGGGCGGCACCGCGCCGGGATCCGCGGCCGGCACGGCAGCCGTCGTTGCCGGGCTCGATCGCAAGGCCAGATCCGCCGCCGCCAGATCACCGCCCCCCGTGAATACGACGGCGCGTTCGAGCACGTTTTCCAGTTCGCGAACATTGCCCGGGAACGGCTGCCGCGACAATTCCGCTTCGGCTTCCGGCGTCAACCGGGCGAAGGCGACGCCGGTCCGGTCGACGATGCGCTGCAGCAGGGCGCGGGCAATGTCGGGGATGTCGGACGCGCGCTCCCGCAGGCTCGGCACCCGCAACTCGATGACGTTCAACCGGTAATAGAGATCCTGCCGAAACCGGCCGGCTTCGACCAGCCGCCCCAGGTCCTGGTGGGTCGCGCTCAGGATGCGCACGTCCGTCGGATCCTCTGCGATCGAGCCCACCTTCTGGAGGCGTCGCTCCTGGATCACGCGCAACAGCTTCACCTGCATCGCAAGGGGAAGCTCGGCGATTTCGTCGAGAAAGAGCGTCCCACCCGAAGCAGCCTGGAAATATCCATCGCGATCGCGGTCGGCGCCGGTGAACGCCCCGCGCTTGTAGCCGAAGAATTCCGCTTCCATCAAGGTTTCGGGAATCGCACCGCAGTTGACGGCGACGAAGGGGCCGGCCCGGCGCGCCGACGCCGCGTGGATCGCGCGCGCAACCAGCTCCTTGCCCGACCCGGACTCGCCGGTGATCGCCACGGGCGCCATGCCTTGCCCCAGGCGGGCGATCAACGAACGCAGTTGCTGCATCGCCGGCGAGTTGCCGACCAGCCGGGCGCCGGCGCCGCCGGGCAGAAAGTCCTCGGCATTCGCGTCCGCATCACCGCCCGTCCCGCCGAGGGCGGCGCGCACCAGCGTGCGGAGCTGGTCGAGATCCACCGGCTTCGAGAGGTAATCGAAGGCGCCCGCCTTGAGCGCCGCAACCGCATTGTCGGCGCTGCCGTACGCCGTGATGACGGCGATTTTCGGCTCCCCCCGCGCACCGAGTTCCCGCACGAGGTCGAGCCCCGAGCCGTCTGGCAGACGCATGTCCGTCAGGCAAAGGCGATACGAGCGCGACCGCAACCGTTCGCGCGCCTCTTCCAGGGTTCCGGCCCCGTCGACGTGCAGCCCCAAGCGCTCGAGCGTGATTCCGAGCAGTTCGCGAAGATCCGCTTCGTCGTCGACGACCAGCACCGACAGCCCCTGCGGGCGCCCGCCGTCCGTTGCCGTGGAAACCGGCCCTAGTCGCCCCACCGTACCTCCCTCTCCAGATCCTGGATCGTTTCCAGGGCCTCCTCCAACATTCCGCCCTCGCCCGCGCCGCGCACGAAGCGCACGGCGAATCCGCAACGCTCCACGCCGTCCTCCCGGGCGAACAGGTCGTAGACCAGTTCCGCTCCGTTGGCGATGCAGAATTCGCGGGCCAGATACAAGCCCAGCCCGGTTCCTTTGGCGCGGCTCGTGAAGAACGGTTCGAAAATCGCCGCCCGTTCCGCGGGCGGCACACCCGGGCCGTCATCCAGAACCCAGATCTGCGCGGGATCCTCGGCGCGCGCTTCGCGCAGGACGATCCGCACGCAACCCGGCTTCCCCGAGGCATACCGCACCGCATTATCGACAAGATTGAACAGGATTTGGCGCAGGTGCCCCGGCTCGAAGACCACGGCCGCGCCGATCGCCCCCTCGACGGCGAGGACGCCCGCCGGTACCGCCCGATCGCGCTGAAACTCGTCGGCCCAGGTTTCCACGAACCGGCGCGCATCGAGCGCATCCCCCATCGGCGGGTCGCGCCGCGCGACGCGCAACACGTCATCCACCAAACGGTTGAGCCGCGAGGTATTTTCACGCACGATCTCCACCAGGCGGCGCTGCAGCGGACTGAGCGCTTCTTCCGCCAGCAGCTGCCCGGCATTGCCGATCGCCCCCAGGGGGTTGCGGATCTCGTGCGCGATCGACGCCGTCAGGCGCCCCATCGCCGCCAGCTTGAGGCGTTGTGCACGGTCTTCGATCGCGCGCAAATCCTCGAGGAAGATGACGAACTCGCCGGATCGGGATGTGGGCGGCCGCGCGAAGCGCGCGCGCAGGGGGCGCGACGTTTCCGCAAACCCCGGTTCGGCTCCCGGCGGAGCCGGGAACACCCACTCGTCCTGCGCCGGCTGCCCGTCCGCCGGCACCGGCGACGACAGCCAGCGGCGATAGGCGCCCACCAACGTCGCCAAGGCGGGGAACTCGTCGAGGCGCCGCCCGGTGAGCTGCGCGCCCCGCTCCAAACCCAGGAACACGCGCGCCGCGATGTTGTTCGCGCGCACCTGGGTGGCGGCATCGACGACGAGAACCCCCTGTTCCATCTGCGAAATCACCAGGCGGTTGATTTCCAGCTGGCTGTGCAGGTCAACCCCCCGCACGTGGGCCAGGGTCTCCTGCCGCCGCAGCCGCGTCGCCAACAGGCGCAGCAATGCGGTGATGCCGAACAGCGCCGCGCCGAAGAGGCCGGCCTCGAATAGTTGTGCGCCCGCCTGGCCTTGCCGGACGCTGCGCAAAAAGGCATCGGCGAGCAGGACCACCACCGCGATCGACGAAATGAAGAACGCGGGGCCGGTCGGCAGGATCACCGATGCGCCCGCCACCGGCAGGAGATAGAACACGGCGAATTCGCTGCGGATGCCGCCGCTCAGCACGACGAGCACCGTGGCGCACAGGAGATCCACGCTGAACTGGATGCTCAACTGCGCCGTGAAGTGGCGCCGCGCCAGAACCGCCATGGCGGCCAGGATCATCGCCAGGACGCAGTACACGCCGAGGACGACCGTGATCTCGTGGGGCGACCCCGCCGAACCGCCCGGCTCGACCGGAACGGAGAACAGCAGCGCAAACACCAGGGCGAAGACTGCCGCGGCCACCCGCACCAGCGACAGCGCCCGGAGCGCCTGCCATACCGGCCTTACGACCAGTCCGGCAGTCTCCCCGCGGGCCGCGTCGACCGAACGCGATGGGTCAGCAGATTGCGCCATGGGAACGCCCGGCGCACGCTACCCGGAATGCCCCTGGTGCTCCGGACAACAGGCCCATCGCCCGTCCGGCCCCCGCAACGCTTCGGATTCGGGAAGATATCCGCCGCAATGCCCGCAGCGCACCATGTTCTCGATCCGCGGCGCGGCGCCCGGACGGCCTCCCGAGGCGCCGCGGCGCGACGAACCGTCTCCGCCCAGCCGGCGCAGCGCCGAAATCGCCAACCCGCCGACCAGAAGCCAGAAAATCAGCCGGCTCACTGCCATCCCCGGTCCAGGATGACTTCGAACACGAAACGGCTGCCGACGTACGCCAGCAGCAGCAAGGCGAAGCCGGTGAACATCCAGCGCTGCGCCACCTTGCCGCGCCAGCCGAAGCCGTAGCGCCCCGCGAGCAGCGTCGCGAACACGACCCACGCGGTGATCGAGAAAACCGTCTTGTGATCGACGCGGATCGGTCGACCGAACAGTTCTTCCGAAAAGAAGACGCCGCTCCCCAGCGACGTCGTCAGCAGCACGAACCCCGCAGCGATCTGACGGAAGATCAGCGATTCAAGGGACAGGAGCGGCGGCAACTGCGCGATCAACGTATCGACGGAACGCGATGCCTCGCGACGGGGGCGATGCAGCCGCCGGGCCACGATGTTCATCAGCACGCCGTGCAGGGCGGCGATCGTGAACAGGCTGTAGGCGAGGATCGAGACGGAAATGTGGACGCGCAGGGCCACCGAACTGCCTTCGCCGATCTCTTCGCCCGGAAACCCCAGCGGGAGCAGGCTGCAGGCCGCCGCCAGCGGCAGGAGCAGGGTGTAAAGTCCGCCCAACGGCAGAAAGAAGTCCTCCACCCAGAGGAACGCGCTCGCCACGAACGTCATCGCCGACAGCGCCTGGGCGAACCCGAACCGCAGCCCCCCGCCACCGAAGATGTCGATGGCCAGCAGCACCCCATGCCCGAACACCGCGAGCGGCAAGGCGCCGACGACCCATCCCGGAAGCCGGTGGGCCCCTGCCCGTAACGACCGCCAGGCGCCATATGCCGCGGCAAGGTACAGTCCCGCGACCACGAGGTAGGCCGCGCCGTAGAATCCTTCGGTTTGCATGTCGACCTATATACCACGCCCCCGGCGGACTTTCTCAAATGCTCGATCAAATCACCGACCGCTTTTCCCGAATCGTCAAGCAGATGCGCGGCCAGACGCGGCTGACGGAAACCAACACGCAGGAGATGTTGCGCGAGGTGCGCCTGGCGCTGCTCGAAGCGGACGTCGCCCTGCCCGTCGTGCGGGATTTCGTCGCGCGGATCCGCGAGCAGGCACTCGGCCAGGAGGTGCTCGGCAGCCTGACCCCGGGGCAGACCCTGGTCGGGATCGTGCACCGGGAACTGGTGCGGCTGATGGGCGGCGACCTGCCGGCCGCGGATCGCGAACTGAATCTGGCAACGCAGCCGCCGGCGGTCATCCTGATGGCCGGCCTCCAGGGCGCGGGGAAGACGACGACGGTCGGCAAGCTCGGGCGCTGGCTGGCGGGCCAGCGCCGCAAGAAGGTGCTGGCGGTATCGGTCGACGTCTACCGCCCGGCGGCCATTGCGCAGTTGCAGACCGTCTGCGAACAGGCCGAGGTCGAATTCTTTCCGACGCCGCCCGGCGCGCGTCCGGTCGATATCGCCCGCGCAGCGGTCGACCATGCCCGGCGCCACCTGATCGACGTGGTGCTCGTCGACACGGCGGGGCGCACCACGGTCGACGAGCCGATGATGGAAGAGATCGCGCAGCTTCACGCCGCGCTGCATCCGATCGAAACGCTTTTCGTCGTCGACGCGATGCTGGGTCAGGACGCCGTGCAGACCGCATCGGCGTTCGGGGCACGGCTGCCGCTCACCGGGGTCGTCGTCACCAAGCTCGACGGCGACGCACGGGGCGGCGTCGCGCTGTCGGTCACGCACATCACCGGCAAGCCGATCAAGTTCGCCGGCACGGCGGAGAAGCTGACCGGACTGGAGGCGTTCGACCCCGAGCGCATGGCCGGACGGATCCTCGGCATGGGCGACATCGTTGCGCTGGTCGAGGAAGTCCGCAGTTCCGTCGATCTGGGCGCGGCCGAAAAGCTGGCCAAACGGATGCAGACCGGGGCGCGATTCGATCTCAACGACTTCCGGGAGCAGATCGCGCAGATGCGGCGCATGGGCGGACTGGGCGGGGTCATCGACAAGCTGCCGGCGCAGTTGTCGCAGGCCGCCGGCCAACTCGATCCGAAGGTGGCCGAGCGTCAGATCCGGCGCATGGAGGGCATGATCCAGTCGATGACGCCGGCGGAGCGCACCAAGCCCGAACTGATCAAGGCCTCGCGCAAGCGGCGCATCGCCGCGGGCGCGGGGGTGCCGGTGCAGGAGGTCAACCGCCTGCTGGCGCAGTACGAGCAGATGAACACGGTGATGAAGCAGATGCGCAAGGGCGGACTGGCGAAGATGATGCGGGCGTTCGGATCGATGACGGGGGGAATGAAGCGGGGTTGATCGTTCCCGGGCGCGCCCGCTCGCGACCGCGCGGCTATCCGCCGCCGTAGGACCAATTGCCCTTCCACGCCGCGAGCACGGCGTTGGGGTAGGCCGGATCGCCCACCGATCCGTTGTAGCGGCCCAGGGCGCGGAACAGGTCGCCGCGCTCTTCGTCGATGTAGTGCCGCAGGATCACGCAGCCGTAGCGCAGGTTGGTCCGCATGTCGAACAGGCTGCGCACGTTGCCGTCGCCGATCAGGTCGACCCAGAACGGCATCACCTGCATGTACCCCATCGCTCCCGCGCCCGAGATCGCATATTTGCGGAAATTGCTCTCCACCTGGATCAGGCCCAGCACCATCTGCCGGTCGAGCCCGGCGCGGATCGCTTCATAGTCGAGGGTGCGCAGCAGATCGTCGCGAGTGCGAGGCAACGGCAGGCGCGCGGCAAGGCGGCGGGACATCACCTGCCGCCAGCGCTCGAATGCGGCGCGTTCCGCGGGCGTGTCGAAGCGGCGGGTCGGGGGCGTCGGGTCGGCGATCAATGCGCTCAGGGCCGTGCGGACGGAGGCGGCAAGCGCTTCGTACTGCTGGGCGCCGGCACGGGCGCGCAGCGGCAGGAGCGGCAACGCCAGCGCGGCGAGCGTCAGCGCGCGGCGGTGCGTGAAAGATGGATTTGGCATGGAACGTTCAAGCTGAGCCAATCGCCGAGATCACTCCAACAACTGCACGCCCCCCCTTTCCCGCCGACGCGGGAGAGGGAGTGAATCCTCCGGAAATGGCGGCGCCGAAATGCTACCGGCCGCCGAGCCGCTCCAGCAAGAACTGCGTCGCGCCGTCGGCGTCGATCTCGACGGATTCCAGCGTGGCGCGCGGCACGTACTCCATCTTGCCCGCCTTGAGACCGCGCTCGCCGATGGTCACGCGATGCGGAATCCCGATCAGTTCCGCGTCTGCGAACATCGCGCCGGGACGTTCGCCACGGTCGTCGAGCAGGACGTCGACGCCGGCGGCGCGCAGCGCCTCGTAGAGCGCGTCGGCACGCGCACGTACGCCTTCCGACTGCTGATAGTTCACCGGGCACAGGACCACGGCAAACGGCGCGATCGATTCCGGCCAGACGATGCCGCGCGCATCGTGGTTCTGCTCGATCGCCGCGCCGACCAGGCGCGTGACACCGATCCCGTAGCACCCCATCTCGAAGAACCGTGCCTTGCCGGTTTCATCGAGAAACGTGGCGTTGAGCTTTTCCGAGTATTTCGTGCCGAGGTAGAAGACGTGACCGACCTCGATCCCGCGCTGGATGGCGAGGCGGCCCTTGCCGTCCGGGGCGGGATCACCGGCCACCACGTTGCGCAGGTCCGCCACCAACGCCGGCTCCGCCATGTCCCGGCTCCAGTTCGCGCCGGTGTAGTGCACGCCCTCTTCGTTGGCGCCGCAGACGAAATCCGACATGTTGGCGACCGTGCGGTCGGCGATCACCCGTACCGCCTTGCGCGGCGCGATCGGCCCGAGGGAACCCGGCGGGCAACCGAAGGTGTCGACGATCTCGGCATCGCTCGCCATGCGCCAGCCGTCGCCGAATCCGGGAAGCTTGCCGGTCTTGACTTCGTTGAGTTCGTGATCGCCCCGCAGCAGCAGCAGGACGATCTCGGGCGCGGCCGCGCCATCCGCCGCGGCGGCGCCCGCCGCCACGACCACTGCCTTGACCGTCTGCTCGACCGGAAGGCCCAGAAACTGCGCGACGTCGGCGCACTTCGTCTTCCCGGGCGTCGCGGTCTTTTGCAAGGGACGTTGCGCGGGCGCCCGTGCCGCCAGCAGGGGCAAGGCCTCCGCGAGTTCGATGTTGGCGGCGTATTCGCCTTCCGGACTGAACGCGATGACGTCCTCGCCGCTGTCGGCGATCACCTGGAACTCATGCGAGCGCGACCCGCCGATCGCGCCGGTGTCGGCTGCCACCGCGCGGAAACGCAGGCCCAGACGGGTGAAGATCCGCACGTAGGCGGCGAACATGGTCTCGTAGCTGCGATGCGCGCCCTCGACGTCACGATCGAAGGAATAGGCGTCCTTCATCGTGAACTCGCGTCCGCGCATGACGCCGAAGCGGGGGCGCCGTTCGTCGCGGAACTTCGTCTGGATGTGATAGAAGTTGGCCGGCAGCTGGCGGTAGCTGCGGATCTCCTGCCGCGCGATATCGGTGACGACTTCCTCCGACGTGGGCTGCAAGACGAAATCGCGCTGGTGGCGATCGTGGATCCGCAGGAGTTCCGGCCCGTATTTGTCCCAGCGCCCCGACTCCATCCAGAGTTCCGCCGGCTGCACCACGGGCATGAGCAGTTCAAGCGCGCCCGCGCGGTCCATCTCGTCCCGGATGATCGCCTCGATCTTGCGGATCGTGCGCAAGCCGAGCGGAAGGTAGTTGTAGATGCCGGCCGCGAGCTTGCGCACCATGCCGGCACGCAGCATCAGTTTCTGGCTGACGATCTCGGCATCGCCGGGGGCTTCTTTCTGGGTGGAGATGAGATAGGCGGAGGCGCGCATGGCTTTTCCATATAATCGACCGGAAATGATATCGCTTCAGGGGTTGGCATGCTGGACAAGGACGGGTACCGCCCGAACGTCGGCATCATCCTGCTCAATCGGCGCGACGAGGTGTTCTGGGGTAAGCGGCTAGGCCAACATTCCTGGCAGTTTCCGCAAGGGGGCATCAAGCTCGGCGAGACACCGGAGCAGGCGATGTACCGGGAACTGTACGAGGAGGTCGGCCTGGAGACGGAACACGTCCAGATCGTCGGGCGCACGCGTGGCTGGTTGCGCTACGACGTGCCCGAGCAGTGGGTCCGGCGGGAGATGCGGGGAAGTTATCGGGGCCAGAAACAGATCTGGTACCTGCTGCGCTTGCTGGGAAACGATTGCGACGTCCGGCTCGACCGCAGCGAAAAGCCGGAGTTCGATGCATGGCGATGGCACGAGTATTGGGTGCCGATGGAGTCGGTCATCGAATTCAAGCGGGAGGTGTACGGCAAGGCGCTGCGCGAACTCGCGCGGTTCGTCTTTCCCAAGACGCCGGGCGGCGCGCGGCCGCTGTAGTGTGGGTGCGTCCACGGTCGCGGGCGCGGCCGCCTGCCGGACGCCGGTGCTCAGGACACCAGGCGCTACAGCAGCACGAGATTGTCGCGGTGGATGAGTTCGGGTTCTTCAATGAATCCGAGCACCTGCGCGATCTCGGCGCTCGGCCGGCGCGCGATGAGGCGGGCCTCGGCGCTGGAGTAGTTGACCAGGCCGCGCGCGATCTCGGCGCCCGCCTCATCCATGCAGGCAACGACGTCGCCGCGCGCGAATTCCCCGCGCACCTCGATCACGCCGATCGGCAGCAGGCTCTTCCCCTGGTCACGGAGCGCAGCGGCGGCGCCGGCATCGAGCACCACGCGCCCCTTGAGTTGAAGATGGTCGGCAAGCCATTGCTTGCGCGCCGAGCGCATGGGCGTCGAGGCCGTCAGGCGGGTGCCGATGGCCTCGCCGTGCGCCAGACGAAGCAGCACGTCGGGCTCCCGGCCGGAGGCGATGACGGTGCAGGCGCCGCTGCGCGCGGCGCGCGCAGCGGCCAAGACCTTGCTCAGCATCCCGCCGCGGCTGATCGCGCTGCCCGCACCGCCGGCAACCTCCTCCAGCCGCGGATCTCCGGCCACCGCCTCGGCGATCAGCGTCGCACCCGGCACGCGGCGCGGGTCGGCATCGAAGAGGCCACGCTGATCGGTCAGGATGACCAGGGTATCGGCCTCGACGAGGTTGGTCACCAACGCGCCCAGCGTGTCGTTGTCGCCGAACTTGATCTCGTCGGTGACGACCGTGTCGTTCTCGTTGATCACGGGTACGACGCCAAGGTGCAACAGCGTGAGCAGGGTCGAGCGCGCATTGAGGTAACGTGCCCGGTCCGCAAGATCGGCGTGCGTCAACAGCACCTGCGCGGTGGGCATGCCCTGGGCACGGAAACAGGTTTCATACGTCTGCGCCAGGCCCATCTGCCCGACCGCGGCGGCGGCCTGCAACTCGTGGACTTCCTGGGGCCTGCGCGCCCACCCGAGCCGTTTCATGCCCTCGGCGATCGCGCCGCTGGAAACGAGCAGCACCTGGCAACCCGCCCCGCGCAGCGCGGCGACCTGGGCGGCCCAGCGTGAAATCGCCGCGGCGTCGAGGCCACGGCCTTCGTCGGTGACGAGACTGCTGCCGACCTTGACGACCACGCGGGCAAAGCGCGGGGTCGGCGATCCCGCCGAAGCCGCTCCCACGGTCAAATCGGGCTCCATCCGGCAGGCGGCGCAGCCTCGGCCGCAGGCGGCTCGGAATCGCCGTCGGCCGCGGTATCCGCATGGTCCCGCGGGGGATGCTCCACCAGGAACTGCTGAACCGCCCACATCAGATCCCGGCATCCTTCATGGGTTGCCGCGGAAATCACGAAAATCGGCGCCTTGGTGCGAAGCCGACGGCGGAGTTTCGCGACCAGGTCGTCTCGCTCCTCCGGCGGCACCGTGTCGATCTTGTTGAGCACAACCCATCGCGGCCGCCGTTGCAGGGCCGGATCGTACTTGCGCAGCTCCGCGGCGATGGTGCGCGCCTGCGCGACGGGGTCGGCCAAGGGCTCGTCCGGCTCGTGCGGCGAGACATCCAGAACATGCAGCAAGAGGCGCGTGCGGCTCACGTGCCGCAGGAAGCGATCCCCCAGTCCGGCGCCTTCCGCCGCCCCCTCGATCAGACCGGGCAGATCCGCGACGACGAAGCCCTTTCCCTCTTCCAGGCGAACCACGCCCAGATGCGGAACCAGCGTGGTGAACGGGTAGTCGGCAATCTTCGGGCGGGCGTTGGACACCGCCGAAAGCAGCGTGGACTTGCCGGCATTCGGCAACCCGAGGAGGCCGACGTCGGCCAGGAGCTTCAACTCCAGGCGCAGGTGCCGTGCCCGCCCGGGCTTGCCCGGCGTGAACTGCCGCGGCGCCCGATTGGTACTGGATTTGAAATGCAGATTCCCCAGCCCGCCCGACCCGCCCTCGGCAAGCAGCGCGCGCTGGCCGTGCCGGGCCAGATCGGCGATGACCTCGCCGGCTTCGTCGTCGTAGACCACGGTTCCCACCGGCATCGCCAGCACGATGTCGTCGCCCCCGGCGCCGAAGCAGTCGGAGCCCCGTCCGGCCTCGCCGTTCTGCGCCTGGTACCGGCGCTGATATCGGTATTCGATGAGCGTGTTCAGATTGCGATCGGCAACCGCCCAGACGCTACCGCCGCGACCGCCGTCGCCGCCGTTGGGCCCCCCTTTGGGAATGAATTTTTCGCGACGGAACGAGGCGCAGCCGTCGCCACCGTGACCGCCGCTCACTTCAATCCGCGCTTCATCAACGAAATTCATGCTGAACGCTCAGACGACGCCTTGCGTTGCCGTTTCGACACCCACGCCGGCTCCGACCCGGAACCGTTTGGGAACATTGGCAACCCTAAACGAAAAACGGCCTGCCGGGTGAACGGCAGGCCGCCATCGGAAAAAGAACCCGCCGCGATGGGAACGCGATGTGGGCGACTACGCGGCGACTTCGGCTGCGACCGGCTGGATATGCACCGACCGCCGGTTGCGCTCGCCGCCGACCGCAAAGCTGACGACACCATCCACCAGCGCGAACAGGGTGTAATCGCGGCCCGTTCCGACGTTGTCGCCGGCATGGAACTGCGTGCCGCGCTGGCGAACGATGATGCTGCCGGCGCGAACGGTTTCGCCGCCGTATGCCTTGACCCCAAGGCGCTTCGCTTTGGAGTCGCGGCCGTTGCGGGAAGAACCACCTGCCTTTTTATGTGCCATAGCTACCTCGATGACGGATGCCGGAAGATCGCGATCAGGCGATCGATTCGATCTGGAGCTCCGTGTAGTTCTGCCGATGTCCCGCGTGCTTCTGGAAATGCTTACGCCGGCGCATCTTGAAAATCCGGACCTTGTCGTGGCGACCATGGCCGACCACCGTGGCGACCACCGCCGCACCATCCACGAGCGGCGTACCGATGCGCACCTGGGCGCCATCGCCGACCG
The DNA here is from genome assembly GCA_021838715.1 of Pseudomonadota bacterium. Taxonomy (GTDB): domain Bacteria; phylum Pseudomonadota; class Gammaproteobacteria; order Burkholderiales; family Burkholderiaceae_F; genus GJ-E10. The sequence continues at coordinate 100,339 of JAKCCX010000001.1, forward strand.
CGAGTACTTCGGAGAGCGTGAGTTGATCCCCGACCTCGCCCGGCAACGTCTCGACCTTGACGCGGTCGCCCGCGTTCACCCGATACTGTTTGCCGCCCGTTCGAATCACCGCAAACATGGCAACCCCATTCATTTTCAATCGGAAAGTTTTGGATTATCGCAGGACTCCGCGTCCGCCGTCAAGGAGACCTGCGCGGCGCCCGCGCCACGCAGCGGCAGGCAAGTACTGTTTACTATTTGCTATTCGTATGATGCCCGATTTTCCATGCCGGCCCGTCCGATTCCCTCGGCGGGCCGGTGCTTCATCAATATAATTCCGGCCACCCATGCAATCCGCCGTATCCGCCGCCACCGAAGCCGCCTCCTCCGCCCCCAACCCGCTGGCGGAGATCCTCGCGCCGATTCACGCCGACATGCGCGCCGTCGACGCGACGATCCGCGCGCGCCTCACCTCCGATATCGCGCTGATCGGAACCATCGGCGAACACATCATCGGCGGGGGCGGGAAACGCCTGCGTCCGGCGATCCTGCTGCTGATCGCCCGCGCCGCCGGCTACCCCGGGCAACATCACGTGCTGCTCGCCGCGGTGATCGAGTTCATTCACACCGCGACCCTGCTGCACGACGACGTGGTCGACGAATCGGACCTGCGGCGCGGACGCCCCACCAGCAATGCCGCCTTCGGCAATGCGGCAAGCGTGCTGGTGGGCGACTTCCTGTACTCGCGCGCCTTCCAGATGATGGTCGAAGCGGGCAACATGCGCGTCATGCAGGTTCTTGCGGATGCGACGAACCGCATCGCCGAAGGCGAGGTTCTGCAACTGCTCAACATCCACGATCCCAGCGTCGATGAAGCCCGCTACCTGGAGGTGGTGGAGCGCAAGACCGCCACGCTCTTCGAGGCCGCGGCCCGGATCGGCGCAATCCTGAGCGGCGCCGACCCCGAGTGCGAGGAGGCCTGCGCGCGCTACGGCGCCGGACTCGGCACCGCGTTCCAGATGATCGACGACGTGCTCGACTATGACGGCACGGCGGAAACCATCGGCAAGCGCCTCGGCGACGACCTGCGGGAAGGGAAGCCGACGCTTCCGGTCATCCATGCCCTGCGCGTGGCGGACGGCGCCCAGCGCGCGCTCATGGTCGAAGCGATCCGCAACGGCAGCGGCGATTTCCTGGAAATCGCGCGCATCGTGCACGAACACGGGTCGATCGAGTACGTCCGGCAGCGCGCGCATACCCGCTCCGCCGAGGCGGCGGACGCCATCCGGATGCTGCCGCCGTCAACCCACCGCGACCGTCTGCTAGAATTAGCGTCTTTCGCGATGCGCCGGGACCGATAGGCAACGGCGCAAGGTGAAGAACGATCGGATCCGGCGCACGCAACGGCCGGATCGTTCGGACGGGGTGTAGCTCAGCCTGGTAGAGTACTGCGTTCGGGACGCAGGAGTCGGAGGTTCGAATCCTCTCACCCCGACCACGGCTTGTTTTTTCGTTTCCGTCCCTCGTGTCCGTCACGTCGCGTCACAACGGACCCTGCGGACCCTGCGCACCGTCACCGGTGATGCCGAACTCCACCGGCAGCCGCACGTAGAACACGGAAACCTTCTCGTCGCGGATCCGCTGCAACAGCCGGTCCGCCTCCTCGTCCGTCACGGCAAATCCGACCTCGACCGGCAGATCCCCGGCCAGTTCAAGAAACTGCTGCTCGTGCAGCACGCCGTTGCGGCCGTAGCCGGCGATCGCCTGGAACGCCGACCCGCCGTGGATGCCGAGCTTGCGGGCGTTCTCGAGCAACCATTCGTACGCGAGGATGCCGTGCAGGCGCCGCTTTTCCTGCACGTAGAACTTGAGATAACTGCCATGCATGGGGACAACCTCCTTCCGTCGAAGCGGGTCAGGGCGCGACCCGCGCAAGCGCCGCGACGATCGCGAAGCCGGCGCCCGTGAGCAGGAGCGAACCGCCCAGGTGCATGCCGATGGCACCCGCCGCCCAGGCAAACTCGCCGCGGCCGATCAGCGTGACGATTTCGGCAGAAAACGTCGAAAACGTGGTCAGTCCGCCCAGAAACCCCGTCACCGCGAACAGGCGCCACTCCGGCGCCAGGTTGGGATGACGATGGAAGAACGCCACCGCCAGCCCGACCAGCAGGCCGCCGAGCAGGTTGGCGGCCAGGGTCCCCAGCGGCACGGTCGGAAACACCGGGTTGAAGCGCAGACCCAGCCACCAGCGCAACCAGGCGCCGAATACGGCCCCGCCACCGACCGCCACAAAACCAAGCAGATTCATACCAACCGTTCCCGTGCGTCATTCCCGTGCGTCGGCGGAGCGTTTGCGGACCTCCGCCCGCGAACGATCATATCCTGCACCCGGTACATGGTCACGCCATAATGCGGCTGCCGCCCCCGACTCCGGGGGACAACCGACCACCCGATCCTGATGCCCGAGCATATTCCCTTGTGGGCGCACGTCCTCGCGCTCGCCTCCCTGCTGCTGGTTTCCGCGTTCTTCTCGATCGCCGAAACGGCGATGATGGCGATCAACCGGATCCGGTTGCAGCACCTCGTGCGCCAGGGCAACGTCCTCGCCCGCCACACCCAGGCACTGCTCGGCCGCACGGATCGCCTGCTCAGCGTCATCCTGATCGGCAACAATCTCGCCAACACCGCCGCGACCACCCTGGTCACGGCGATCGCGATCTACGATTTCGGACTCCGGGAATGGGCCCTGGGGGCGGCGACCGTGGTCATCGCGTTCGTCATTCTGGTGTTCTCGGAGGTCACCCCGAAAATCATCGGCGCGACCTATCCGGAGCCAATCGCGCTCGCGACGAGCGTCGTACTGCGTCCGATCCTGCAGGTCGCGGCGCCGGCCGTCTGGTTCGTCAACCTCTTCGTGCAGGCCATCCTGCGCCTGCTCCGTATTGCCGGGTCGGCGGCGGGAAACGGCGGCGTCCGGTTGTCCCCGGAAGAACTGCGCACGGTGGTCCTGGAAGGATCGAGCTTCATCCCCCACCAGCACCGCAGCATGCTGCTCAACGTCTTCGACCTCGAATCGCTGACGGTGGACGACATCATGACGCCCCGCGCCAGCATCGACGGGCTGGATCTCGACCGGCCGGTCGGGGAATTGCTGGAACAGATCAAGACGAGCTACCACGGCGAACTCCCGGCGTACGACGGCGACGTCAGCCGGACGCTGGGAATCCTCAGCCTGCGCAAGCTCCTGCCGGTCCTGGCGGCCGGGGCCGCCTCGCTGACCCGGGACCAGCTCCGGGGTCTGCTCGCCGAGCCGTACTGGATCCCGACCGGAACCTCGCTGCTCCAGCAGCTCCAGATGTTCCAGGAAAACCGCCAGCACCTCGGCCTGGTCGTCGACGAATACGGCGACCTGCTCGGGCTCGTCACGGTCGACGACATCGTCGAGGAGATCATCGGGGAGATCGCGCCGCCGCGGCCGGGCCTGGCCTCCGGGGCGGTCCGCTGGGGTCCGGCAGGCGATGCGGTGGTCGACGGCAGCATCTCGCTGCGCCTGCTCAACCGGCGGCTGGGCATCTCCCTGCCGCTCGGCGGCCCCAAGACGCTCAACGGACTGTTGCTGGAACGCCTGGAGCAGATTCCCGACGCCCCCTGCTGCGTCCGGTTTCCGGGATGCGCGGCGGAGATCCTTCAAACCCACGACCAGGCGGTGCGCAGCGTTCGGCTGATCCGCGTTCCGGCGATGCCCGGTGCACCGGAAACACGGTAAGTTGGCGGCTGCTCGGCAATCCGCATCGAATCCGCTAAATTCCGGGGTTTGCGCGGCCATCTCCTCGGTTCGCCGTTGGCGGAACGGGGCTATAACAGCCGCGAGACTCTGTCACCGAACCCATGTCCGCGGCCACTCAGCTCAGCCCCGCAGCCGGCGCCCTTACGGGTCTGGCGCGTGCGCTCGTGCAGCAAGGAAAGCTGCGCCCGGACCGGGCGGAGGCGCTGGCACGCAAGGCGACCCAGAGCAACACCCAGTTCATCGATGAACTCGTCGCCGTCCGGGAAGTGACCGGACTCGCGCCGGCGACCATCGCCCGGTTCGCCGCCGACACCTTCGGGCACCCGCTCCTCGACCTCTCGGCGCTCGACGCCGACCAGTTGCCGAAGGACACGATCGATCGGAAACTCGTCGCGGGCCTGCGCATCCTCGCCTTGCGAAAGCGCGGCAACCGCCTTGCGGTCGCCGTTTCCGACCCGACGAACACCCAGGCGCTGGACCAGGTCAAGTTTCAGACGCAGCTCGCGCTCGACATCGTCGTCGTCGAGCACGACAAGCTGCTCCCTCTGATCGAAAAAAGCGCGCAATCCGCCTCGCAGGTGATCGAGAAGCTGATCGACGACGACGTCAGCTTCGATGACCTGCTCGCGGAAAACACGGCCGAACCGCAGACCGACGATTCCTCGACCGTCGAGGTCGACGACGCGCCCGTCGTCCGCTTCCTGCAAAAGCTGCTGCTCGATGCCATCGCCGAGGGCGCATCCGACCTGCACTTCGAGCCCTACGAGAAGTTCTATCGCGTCCGCTTCCGGGTCGACGGCATCCTGCGCGAGGTATCGCAGCCGCCGCTCGCGATCCGCGAGCGCCTGGTGACCCGCATCAAGGTCGTTTCGCGGCTGGACATCTCGGAGAAGCGCGTGCCCCAGGACGGCCGCATGAAGCTCGCCCTCTCGGGACAGCGCGCGGTGGACTTCCGGGTCAGCACGCTGCCCACGCTCTACGGCGAAAAGATCGTCATGCGGATCCTCGACGCCTCGCAGGCCAAGCTGGGGATCGACGCGCTGGGCTATGAACCGGACCAGAAGGAGTTGATGCTCCAGGCCATCCGGCGGCCGTACGGCATGGTCCTGGTCACCGGCCCGACCGGCAGCGGGAAGACCGTCTCGCTCTACACCTGCCTGAACATCCTCAATCAGCCGGGGGTCAACATCTCGACGGCAGAGGATCCGGCGGAAATCCAGCTTGCGGGCATCAATCAGGTCAACGTCAACGAAAAGGCGGGGCTCACCTTCGCCAATGCGATGCGCGCATTCCTGCGTCAGGACCCCGACGTCATCATGGTCGGCGAGATTCGCGATCTGGAGACGGCGGACATCGCCATCAAGGCCGCCCAGACCGGCCACATGGTGATGTCGACGCTGCACACCAATGACGCCCCCGCGACCCTGGTGCGACTTGCCAACATGGGCGTCCCGGCGTTCAACATCGCGTCCTCGATCATCCTCATCACGGCGCAGCGCCTGGCCCGGCGCCTGTGCAGCTGCAAGCAGCCCGCGCCGGTCGACAAGGATGCGCTGCTCGCCGCCGGCTTTTCGGAAGCGGATCTCGACGGATCCTGGACGCTGTATCACGCGGTCGGCTGCGACCGCTGCAAGGGAAGCGGGTACAAGGGCCGGACCGGCATCTACCAGGTCATGCCGATCTCGGAGGCCACCCAGCACCTCATCCTGCACGGCGCCAACTCGATGGACATCGCCCGCCAGGCACAGCAGGAAGGCGTGCGCGACCTGCGGCAGTCGGGGCTGCTCAAGGTGAAGCAAGGAATCACCACCATCGACGAAGTGCTGGGATGCACGAACGAATGAACGAGGGAGTGTCATGGCAACCGGTGTGATGGCCCGGCGGGATGCGGTTCGCGAGGCGATATTCCTGTGGGAAGGGCGGGACAAGAGCGGGCGCATCGTCAAGGGAGAGATGCGCGCCGGCGGCGAATCCGTCGTGGCCGCATCGCTGCGGCGCCGCGGGATCCTGGCCACCAAGATCAAAAAGCAGTCGCTGCCGCGGGGGCGCCGGATTTCCGACAAGGACATCACCCTCTTCACGCGCCAGCTCGCCACGATGATGCGCGCGGGGGTTCCGCTGATGCAGTGCTTCGACATCGTCGCCCGGGGGCATTCCAACCCGGCGGTGGGGCGCCTGCTGTCGGACATCCGGGCCGACGTCGAAACCGGAACCAGCCTGAACCAGGCGTTCCGGAAATACCCGATGTATTTCGACGCCCTCTACAGCAACCTCGTCGCCGCGGGCGAGCAGGCGGGGATTCTGGACACCTTGCTCGACCGTCTCGCCACGTACCAGGAAAAGACCCTGGCGATCAAGGGCAAGGTCAAGAAAGCGATGTTCTATCCGGTGACGATCGTCCTGGTCGCCATCCTGGTGGTCTCGATCATCATGATCTGGGTCGTGCCGTCCTTCAAGCAGGTGTTCACGAGCTTCGGCGCCGACCTGCCCGCGCCGACCCTCATGGTCATCGCGATGTCGAATTTCTTCGTGAAGTACTGGTACCTCCTGCTGTTCGGGAGTCTCGGCTTCGGATATTTCCTCCGTCAGGCCTGGAAGCGGTCGACCGCGGTCCAGGCCGCGGTCGACCGCATGCTGCTGCGGCCTCCGGTCATCGGTCCGCTGCTGAAGAAGTCGTCGATCGCGCGCTGGACCCGCACGCTGGCGACGACCTTTGCGGCGGGTGTTCCGCTGGTCGAAGCGCTGGACTCGGTCGGACCGGCCGCCGGCAACGCCGTCTTCAAGGAGGCGACGCGGCAGATCCAGACGGAAGTGAGCACCGGCACCAGCCTTGCGCAGGCGATGCAGAACTCGGGGGTTTTCCCGCCGATGGCGGTACAGATGACCGCCATCGGCGAAGAGGCCGGGGCGCTGGACTCGATGCTCAGCAAGGTGGCGGAGTATTTCGAGCGGGAAGTGGACGAGACGGTGGATGCGCTGGCGAGTCTGCTCGAGCCGATGATCATGGTCATCCTGGGCGTCATCATCGGCAGCATCGTCGTCGCGATCTACCTGCCGATCTTCAAGCTCGGCCAGGTCGTCTAACCCGTAACCCACGCACGAAGTGCGGTGCCGCGCCCGGCACCGCACTTCCGCCCGACCTCCTGCGCATGCCGTTCCCCGTCGACACCCTCTTCGCCCTCGCCGCCACGGTCACCGGACTCATCGTCGGTTCGTTCCTGAACGTGGTGATCCACCGCCTGCCGCGGATGCTCGAAGCGCAGTGGGCTGCCCAGGCCGCCGAATTCACCGGCAATCCGATCGAGGAAAAGCCGGCGTTCAACCTCTGGGTCCCGGCATCCCGTTGTCCGGCCTGCGGCACGCCCATCCGCATCCGGCACAACATTCCGCTGATTTCCTACCTGTTCCTGCGCGGGCGCTGTGCACACTGCGCCCAGCCGATCTCCGCCCGCTACCCGCTCGTCGAAGCGCTTACCGGTCTGCTGTCGTGGTGGGTCGCGGCCCATTTCGGCTGGGGCTGGCAGGGTGCGTCCGCCCTGGTGCTGGTCTGGACCCTGATCGCCGCGGCGGTCATCGACGCCGAAACGACGCTGCTGCCGGATACGCTCACGCTGCCGCTGCTCTGGGCCGGCCTGCTGCTCAACCTGCATGGCGTGTTCGCGCCGCTGCCCGAGGCGGTGATCGGCGCGAGCGTCGGCTATCTGAGCCTCTGGTCCATCTATTGGGCGTTCAAGCTGGTCACCGGGCGTGAGGGCATGGGCTATGGCGACTTCAAGCTGCTTGCGGCGCTGGGCGCCTGGATGGGGTGGAAGATGCTGCTGCCCATCATGCTCATGTCGTCGCTGACCGGCGCCGTCGCGGGAATCGGGTTGATCCTCCTCGCGCGGCGCGGACGACACATTCCCATCCCGTTCGGCCCCTATCTCGCCGTCGCCGGATTCTTCGCCCTCCTCTACGGCCCGACGATCGCCGGCCGGTTCGGGCTGCCGCTGTGAGCACGGTGCCGCGCCCCCAATCCGCCGCGGCGTTGCGTGTTGCGATCACCGGGGGCATCGGCAGCGGCAAGACCACGGCGGCGGCCGAGTTCGCGCGCCGGGGCGCCGGCGTGGTCGACGCCGATGCGATTTCCCGCGAGCTCACCGCGGCCGGCGGAGCGGCCCTGCCGGACATCGTCGGGGCGTTCGGCCCGGACGCGATCGGCCCGGATGGTGCGATGGACCGCGCCCGCATGCGCGCGCGCGTCTTTGCGGATGCCGGCGAACGGCGGCGGCTCGAAGCCATCCTGCATCCGTGGATTGCGCGGATCGCCGCCGCACGCGCGCACGAGTTCGCGTCCCGCGGCACCTCCGTACTTCTCTTCGACATCCCGCTGCTCGTGGAATCGGGTCTGCTGCGCACCGCCCTCCCACCACACCGGATCCTGGTCATCGATTGCCCCGTCCACCGGCAGATCGAACGGACCATTGCGCGCGGCGCCCTCCGCCGCAGCGAGGTCGAAGCCATCATCGACGCGCAGGCACCGAGGACACGGCGTCTCGCCGTCGCCGACGACATTCTCGTCAACGACGGCGCCGCCGCCGATCTGTGCGCGCGGGTTGGGCGCCTGTGGGACGCCTATGCCGCGTCCGCGCCCGGCGTCCGGGACGACACCGCCTGACGCTGTGCTATCTTGCGTGTCGAATGGACGCGCCGCCCTCCCCGCAAGACCTTGTTCTCTACGAGTACCCCTTCAACGAACGGGTGCGGACCTTGTTGCGGCTGGAGGATCTGTTCGAAAAGCTCCAGTACTTCCAGACCCAGACCCATCCCTACTGCCACCACTCGGCACTGCTCACCCTGTTCGAGATCGCCGAGGTCACCTCCCGTTCCGACATCAAGAGCGAATTGCTGCAGGAACTGGAGCGGGATCGGCAATCGCTGGCCGCCCTGCGAGACAACCCCAAGGTCGCGCAGGACGCTCTGCGGTCGGTGCTGGTGGCGCTGGAAACCACCCAGACGAACCTCAACGGGTTCAGCGGCAAGGCCGGCCAGCACCTGCGCGACAACGAGTGGCTGATGAGCGTGCGCAGCCGCTCGATCATCCCCGGCGGCACCTGCGAGTTCGACCTGCCCTCCTATCACGCCTGGCTTTCGCGCGACGCGTCGAAGCGCACGGAAGACCTGCGCGGCTGGATCCAGCCCCTGGCGCCGTTCCGCGCCGGGGTCACGATCATCCTCCGCCTGCTGCGCGAAAGCGCGCGCCATACCCGCCTGACCGCCCAGGCGGGCTGCTACCAGCAGATGCTGCAGGGGCGGAGTTACGCGCTGATGCAGGTGCGCGTGGCGGGCGACCGCGACGCGATCCCGGAGGTCAGCGCGAACAAATATGCGCTCTGGGTCCGGTTCACCCGGGCCGACGGCGACTTCAAGCCGCGCGCGCTGGAGCAGGACGTCGAATTCGACATGGCGCTCTGCGCGTCATAGCGCCCGATCGGACGAATTTCGGCGCGGCCGCCGGAGCTTATCCGGCGATTCCCGTCGCGGCGGCGGGGGAAAAATGGGGGTATTTCAGAACGATGCCCTGATCGCCGAGATGCGCTCCCCCCGCCAAGCCGCCACACTGCACGACGAAGTCCCCAGCGAAAAGCCGATCGGCGAGATCCTCGTCGAGCAACAGGCCGCCACCACCGAGCAGATCGAACGGGCGGTCGCGCTGCAGGAAACCCTGCGGGTCCAGAAACTGGGCGAGATCCTGGTCCACCGGCAGATCGTCACGGCGGAAGGCCTGTTCGAGGCGCTCTCGGCGCAGTCGCGCATGCCGATGGCGCGGCTCGGCGAGGTGCTCGTATCCCTCGACCTCATCGACCAGTCCCAGCTCGATTCCGCGCTGGCCATCCAGCAGGCCGACCGGAACATTCCGCTGGGCGAGTTGCTGGTACGCGAAAAGATGATTTCGCGCGACGACCTCCGGTCGGCGCTCGCACGGAAGATGGGCTACCCCGTCGTCGACGTGCATCGGTTCCCGGTCGAAGTCGAGGCGCTCAAACGCGTTCCGTACGCCCTTGCGCGGCGGCTGCACGTGCTGCCGCTCGCCATGCTCGACGGGCGCCTGGCCATCGGCATCGAGGACGTCACGCGACGGGCGGCCCTGGACGAAATCGAATTCGTGTCCCAGTGCAAGGTCGTGCCGGCGCTGGCAACCCAACAGGACATCGACGAGGCGCTGCCCGTCGCATACGCCCGCATCGGCGCCAACCCCGAGCCGGCGGCCGGCGCACTGGACTTCTGCGAGCTTCCGCTGGCGTCGGCCAAGCCCGAGCTGGTCGGCAGCAGCCGGGTCTTGCGCGACAAGGCGCGCGCGGCCGGGCGGGGGATGGAGTCGCCGACACCTGCCGTCGACATCGGCAGACTGGCCGAAGAGCTCGAGCAGGTCGATACCGAGGCGCCGGTCGATTCCGCGGCAATCGAACAGAGCGACAACTCGCTCGTGCGCCTCATCAACCAGATGATCGTCGAAGCGCATGCCGACTCGGTCTCCGACATCCACATCGAATGCGCCGGGGACCGCGGCAAAGTGCGGATCCGCTTCCGCAAGGACGGACGGCTGCGGCCGTACCTGGAATTGCCGAACAGCTACGCCAACCCGCTGGTGTCGCGCATCAAGATCATGTGCGACCTGGACATCTCGGAGCGGCGCAAGCCCCAGGACGGCAAGATCAACTTCGCCCGCTATTCGCCGCAGCACAAGCTCGAATTGCGCGTTGCGACGATTCCGACCAGCAACGGCCTGGAGGACGCCGTCCTGCGGCTGCTGGCGGCGGCCAAGCCGATTCCGCTCGACCAGATGAACCTCAGCCCCGACAACCTGCTGCGGCTCGGATCATTGATCGAGCGCCCTTACGGCCTGGTGCTGTGCGTCGGCCCGACCGGCTCCGGCAAGACGACCACCCTGCACTCGGCGCTCGGCCACATCAACACCCCCGAGCGCAAGATCTGGACCGCCGAGGATCCGGTGGAAATCACCCAGGCCGGGCTGCGCCAGGTGCAGGTCAACCCGAAGATCGACTGGACTTTCGCCAAGGCCCTGCGCGCCTTCCTGCGCGCCGACCCGGACGTGATCATGGTGGGGGAAGCGCGCGACGCGGAGACCGCCCACATGGTGGTCGAGGCATCGCTCACGGGACACCTCGTGTTCTCGACGCTGCACACCAATACCGCGTCGGAGACGATCACCCGCCTCATCGACCTCGGCGTCGACCCGTTCAATTTTGCCGATGCCCTGCTCGGCGTGCTGGCCCAGCGCCTCGTGCGCCGGCTCTGCCCCCACTGCCGGACCGAACGCCCGGCAAGCGCGGAGGAAATCGAAGAACTGCTGTCCGACTACCTGGGGACCGCGCCGAATGCCGGCGCGCGACTCGTGCGCAAGACGACCGCGGCCGAATGGCAGCACCGCCACGGCCGGGACGGCGTACTGATGCGATACGGCAGCGCGGGCTGCCCGCGCTGCGGCGGCACCGGCTTGCTGGGGCGGATCGCGATCCACGAACTCATGGTCAGCAATCAGGAGTTGCGCCACCTCATCCAGACGCGCGCCACGCCCGCCGAACTGTTGGCGTGCGCGACCCGCAACGGCATGCAGACCCTGCGGCAGGACGGCATCGAGAAAGTGCTGCAGGGGTTGACGACGATCGAGGAAGTGCGGGCGACGAGCAACCAATAGGGCCGGCCCGCCGCGCTCAGGCGGACCAGATCAAGCCATGCGCGCCGAGACTGCGCGCCCGCGCCAAGGTCGGCGCCGACGGCGCCAAGGGGACGTAGACCGGCAACGGGCTCTCCCGGCACAGATCGGCGATCGCCTCCCAATCCGGAACGCGCCCGGGCTCCGTTTCCATCAGCGCGAAATCGCAACCCGAAGCCGCCGCGCGCACGAGGTCCGACCGGTCGCGCACGCCGCCGCCGAACCACACCGCCGGGCCGGCGCGGCGCAGCGCGTCGGGTCGATCCGGCGCATCGTCGCGCAAGGCCCGCGCGGCACGGACCACGCCGCCCTCCCAGTCGGCGACGGCATCGCCCCGGCAACAGGACCAATCGACCAGCAGATGCGCGCCATACGCGCGCGCCTGCTGCGCGCCAACACGCAGCGCCGGCAGCGCGTCCGCGACGCGCAGGCGCGGCTCGCGCACCAGCAGCTGCCGCGCGCCGCGCCCGAGCCGATCGTCGATCCAGCGGAGCACGGCGGCGCCATCGGGCAGGTCACCCGGCGACAGAACGGTCATGGAGGGAAGCTGCGCCCAGCGCAAGGCCGGGATCGCCGCCGGCAGCAGCGGCTGGGGTGGCGGCGCATCCGGGTCGTGGAACCGCAAGCGCTGCCCCTCCTTCGGCTCCGGCGCCCCGGCCCAGGCGAACACCCGGCGGAAGTACAGCCGCACGTAGGCGTGCGGATAGTCGTGCTCGATCACCGTCCACGGCTCGGAAGCCTGGACATGCAGGCCCAGCTCCTCGTGCAGTTCGCGCGCGAGCGCCGCCTCCACCGATTCGCCCGCTTCGATCTTGCCGCCCGGAAACTCCCAATAGCCGGCGTACGGTTTACCCTCGGGCCGGTCGGCGAGCAGCACGGCGCCATCGCCGCGCACCAGGACGCCGACGGCGACGCGGGTGGTGGGGCGGGATGGCGGGATATTGGCGGGCATTTGTCTCGATGCGTCACGATGACACGGTCCGAGACTTTATCGCATACTCCATCCTGTTCGATGGTCAGGCCGTCGCGCTGAACGTCCAGTTGATACGAGATGAGCGAAATCCATTTCCTCGTTGAGGAAGCGCAGGACAGAACACGGCTCGCGCTCCAACGCCACCGCGCTCGTCGGGAGTGAATTAGATCCTTGCATATTGCATATGTCATATTTAATATGCAAGGATCATGGCCGCAACACTCGAACGATTCGCTGATTCGCAGGTACGCGCCGCGCTGGCGCGCAGTCCGGCTGTGGCACTGCTGGGACCCCGCCAGGTCGGCAAGACGACGCTGGCGAAACGGATCGCGGGGGGACTTCCGGGGTCCGTCTACCTGGATCTGGAATCGGAGCGGGACCGAATCCGCCTGACCGATCCGCGCTTGTTCTTCGAGCGCTATCGGGGCCGCCTGCTGGTGCTCGACGAGGTGCAGAACGCGCCGGGGATTTTTGCGGAATTGCGCGGAGAGATCGATTCATTCCGCCATCCCGGTCGTTTCCTGATTCTCGGATCCGCGTCCCCACACCTGCTGCGCCAATCGTCGGAATCCCTGGCCGGGCGCCTGGAGTATGTCGACATGGCTCCGGTGCAGGTTGCCGAATTCTGCCGCGTATTCGAGGATCTGCAGACGTTGTGGCTGCGCGGTGGATTTCCACCCGCCCTGCTGGCGCATGGTGAAGCGGATTGCTGGGACTGGCGCGAAGGCTTCCTTCGCAACCTCATATCCCGCGACCTGCCGGCGCTTGGCATCGCTCCTGCGCCGGAAACGATGCATCGCTTCTGGCGCATGCTGGCGCATCTGCACGGGCAGCTGTTCAATGCCTCGGCGATCGCATCGTCTCTGGGTGTATCGCCACCCACCGTTTCCCGCCATCTCGATGCGCTATGCGGCGCTTTTCTGGTCCGCAGACTGGAACCCCTGCACGGGAATCTGGGGAAACGTCTGGTCAAATCCCCCAAGGTCTACGTCCGCGACAGCGGGTTACTTCATCATCTGCTGGGCGTCATGACGGTGGACGACCTCATCGGCCACCCCGGTGCCGGAGCATCGTGGGAGGGGTTCGTGATCGAGCAGATCTGCAATCGCCTGCCGCGCGGAGCGACCGCCTCGTTTTACCGCACGGCGGCAGGCGCGGAACTCGACCTGGTCGTCGAAACGGGAAAACGAAAGATCGGATATGAGGTCAAATTCTCTTCCGCGCCGAAAGTGACGAAGGGATTCTGGCAGGCGTGCTCGGATCTTGCCGTGGACCGCGCGTACGTGGTTGCGCCGGTCCGCGAACCCTGGCCGCTGGCAAACGATGTCGAGGTGATTTCCCCCTTCCAGTTGCCATGACCACGTACGGAGGAAGAATCTTGCGTCAAGCCGGTGATGACGGAACCGCGCCAATCAAGCCTTGCCGCCCGGCGTAATCGCGCGCGAACTGCAGCGCGACCCGGCCGGAGCGCGAACCGCGCTGCAGCGCGAAGCGCAAGGCTTCGCCGCGCGCCGCCTCGACGTCCTGCGCGGCAAGCCCGAAGTGGCGCAACCAGTGCGCGACGATCTCCAGGTAATCGTCCTGACGGAACGAGCGGAACGACAGCCACAGGCCGAAGCGCTCCGAGAGCGAGATCTTTTCCTCCACCGTCTCCGCGGGGTGCAGGTCGCCCTGGGCGTCATAGGTTCCGGCGAGGTTTTCCTCCATCGATTCCGGCATGAGATGGCGGCGGTTGGAGGTGGCATAGACGAGCAGGTTCGATGCGCCGGCCGCGATCGAACCGTCGAGCGCGGCCTTCAACGCCTTGTACGAGGCATCACCCATTTCAAACGAAAGGTCGTCGCAGAACGCGATGAAACGCTCGGGGCGCGGCGCGACCAGCGCGGCGATTGCCGGAAGATCGACCAGGTCGGCCTTGTCGACTTCGATCAGCCGAAGCCCGCGCCCGGCAAACTCGGCAAGACAGGCCCGCACCAGCGACGACTTCCCGGTGCCGCGCGCGCCGGTGAGCAGCACGTGATTCGCGGGCAGTCCGCGCACGAACTGCTCGGTGTTGCGAAGGATCGCGTCCTTCTGCACGTCGACCCCAAGCAGATCGCCCGCCTCGATGCGCGCGATGCGGTCCACCGCGACGAGTTCGCCGCTCTCCGCGCCGAGAAAACGGCGTTTGCGCCAGTGAAACGCCTGCGCGGTCCAGTCCGGCCCGGCGGGCACCGGCGCCCAATGATCGAGCCAGCGGACGAGACGGTCGAGCGGATCCATTTCTTCTCCTTGAACAGCCGGGAGAAGTTGATACCACAAATCGCGGATGCCAACCTTGGCGCAGCAGCGCGGCAGCGCACGCGTCCGGATCGAAAATTTTCCTCAGGGTTTCAATTGCCCGCGAATTTCCCCGCCCATGTACTGGTCGCTGTGCACGTTGATGTACAGATCGCCGGCCTTGTACTCGTTCATCTGCCGGGGCGTGAGCCTGGCGCCCGCGGGAACGGACCAGGTGCCGCCGCCGCTGTTGTCGAGGTCGATGATGTGCCGACCGTTGGTGCCGGGCGCGCCGATATGGATGTGCGCCATGGTGGCATCCATCCCCATCACCATGACGCTGCCGTGCACCGAACCGTCGTCGCCGACCGTGATCGTTCCATGCCCGGATGCGGCGGTATGGACCGGCGGCACTTCCTGCGCGCCGCTCAGCACCACCTGCGATTGCGCGGCAAGCGCGATGTCGGGCTGCAATGCGAACCCACCGGCCAACGAAATTGCCAACGCGGCGGACGCGACGGCGGAAAACGGGAAACGGCCACTTCGAAGGATTCCATTCATGCTGGTGCTCCTCTGGAAGGCGTTCATCGTAGCGAACCGCATTGCATGCGGCTCGCACCCTTCGCCGCCGCGAATTTCGACGGCGAGCGGACAGCGTACTCCGGTGCAACGCAACCGGGCGGGAGAACCATTCTTGGCGCATGGTCATCGCGCGGAGGATCGCCTTCCGGCGCCCGCGGCGCGTGGCACCATGCGCTATAAACCGCGCCATGCACCCCCGCCTCACCGTCGGCATCGTCACGCCCGCCACGCCCGAAACCAACAACGGCAACTGGCGCACCGCCGTACGCTGGGCGCGGATGCTGGCGCCGCAATTCCGCACCCGGGTCCTGCAGACCTGGCGGGGCGAACCGGTCGACCTGCTCATCGCATTGCACGCCCGCCGCTCGGCGGCGTCCATCGCCGCCTGGGCCGCGGCGCGGGACGCGCACCGGGCCGGCCCGCTGATCGTCGCGCTCACCGGAACGGATCTCTATCGCGACATTCATCACGACCAAAGCGCGCAGCGCTCGCTGCAGCATGCCGATGCGCTGATCGTCCTGCAGGAGAACGGCGCGGACGCGCTGCCCGCCGCGCTGCGCGCGCGGACCTCGGTGATCTATCAGTCCGGCGGCAAGCGCGCAACGCTGCCCAAGACCTCGGTACGCCTGCGGGCGCTGATGGTCGGACATCTGCGCGACGAAAAATCGCCCCAGACCTATTTCGCAGCGGCGCGACTGCTGCGCGACCGCAACGACATCGTGCTCGACCACATCGGTGCAGCGCTGAACGCGGACCTGGAACGGGAGGCGCGCGCGGCGATGGCAGAATGCCCGGCGTACCACTGGCTGGGCGCGCTGCCGCACCGGGAGACGCTGCGGCGCATCCAGCGCGCGCATGTGCTCGTGCATCCCAGTCGGATGGAGGGCGGCGCGCACGTGATCCTCGAGGCGATCCGTAGCGGCACCCCCGTGCTTGCATCCGACATTCCGGGAAATGTCGGTATGCTGGGCAGGGACTATGCCGGATATTTTCCGGTCGGCGATGCGGCGGCCTTGCGGAACCTGCTCGTGCGCTGCCGCGACGAGCCGGCGTGGCTGGCGGAACTGGCGCGCGAGGGCCGCCAGCGCGCGCCGCGATTCGAACCGGCCGAGGAACAACGCCGACTCCGCCGCCTGGTGGCGCAATGTCTGCAACATCGCATGGAAGGAAACGTGTCGTGAGGGAAAACCATCCGCCCCGCCTGACCTCGCTGTCCCACGGCGGCGGCTGCGGCTGCAAGATCGCGCCGGGGGTGCTTTCCGAGATCCTGCGCGGCACCGCGCAGATGCCGATCCCCCCCGAGTTGTTGGTCGGGATCGAAACGTCCGACGACGCGGCGGTCTACCGCCTCAACGACGAACAGGCAATCGTCGCGACGACCGACTTCTTCATGCCGATCGTCGACGACCCATTCGATTTCGGCCGCATCGCGGCGACCAACGCGATCTCCGACATCTATGCGATGGGCGCGCGACCGATTTTCGCGCTGGCCATCGTCGCCATGCCGATCAAGGAACTGCCGATCGCGACGATCCGGGGAATCCTCGAAGGTGGACAGCAGGTGTGCCGAGCGGCCGGGATCCCGATCGCAGGCGGGCACACCATCGACTCGGTGGAACCGATCTACGGCCTGGTGGCGCTCGGCCTCGTTCATCCCGACCGCGTCCAGCGCAACAGCGGCGCGCGTCCGCGCGACCGGATCGTGCTGGGCAAGCCGCTGGGCGTGGGCGTGTATTCGGCGGCCCTGAAAAAGGATGCCCTGCCGCCGGACGCCTACGCGCGCATGATCGACACCGCCACGCGCCTGAATACGCCCGGCCCCGAACTTGCGGAGATCGAGGGCGTGCATGCGCTCTCGGATGTCACCGGATTCGGCCTTGCGGGGCACGCCCTCGAACTGGCGCGCGGCGCCCGCCACCCGGTGCGGATCGACTGGGCGCGCGTGCCCTTGCTGCCGGGAGTGCGGGACCTCGCGCAGCAGGGACACACCACCGGCGCGTCGGCGCGCAATTGGGCGAGCTACGGCGCGGACGTGCAATTGCCCGCCGGGTTTTCCGAGGTCGACCGCGCGCTGCTCACCGATCCCCAGACCAGCGGCGGCCTGCTCGTGAGCTGCGCCCCATCGGCGGTGGATCAGGTGCTGGCGGTTTTCCGCAAGCACGGATTCGAGGCGGCGGTCGAGTGCGGCGAAGTCCTCGACGAGCTCGGGCCCGGAAAGCTGACCATCACTCGCGCAACGGCCTGACCCGCAGGGCTCCAACCGAAAGGCGGAACCACGCCATGCCCCTTCGAATCCACGTCCTGCAACACGAACCCTTCGAGGGCATCGGCAGCATGGCGCCGCGACTTGCCGCGCTGGGCGCGGAGATCCGCACGACGCGGCTCTATGAGGATCCGGCACTGCCGGCGTCGAGCGATGCGGATCTCCTCATCGCCATGGGCGGGTCGATGAGCGTCAACGACGAGGCGCGCCTGCCGTGGCTGCGCCCGGAGAAGCGGTTCGTGCGCGCGGCGATCGACGCGGGAACCGCGGTGCTCGGCGTCTGCCTCGGCGCGCAGTTGATTGCCGACGCACTCGGCGCGCGCGTGACCCGCAATCCCGTTCCGGAAATCGGCTGGTTCCCGGTCGAGGGGGTGCCGCCGCCGGCCGGTGTCGATGCCTTCCGTTTTCCCGACCGGTTCCGGGCGTTCCACTGGCACGGGGAAACCTTCGCCCTGCCGCCCGGCGCGATTCATCTGGCGCGATCGGCGCACTGTGCGCACCAGGCGTTTCAGTTCGGGCCACGGGTGATCGGATTGCAGTTCCATCTGGAAACGACGCCGGACAGTGCGCAGGCCCTGATGGAAGGCTGTGCCGACGAGCTGATTCCCGGCGTCCCGACGATCCAGAGCGCGGAGGCGATCCGTTCCTCGGCGCAATATGAAGAGATCGATGCCTTGATGGGAGCGGTGTTGGCGTATCTGCTACGCCCGGGTCATTGATCCGCTCCCTCCGCCGATGGCGCGAGGGGCGCCGCGTCGTGATCGATGACGGGGAGGCGGCGGGTCGCGCGCAGGACGGGATGGCGGTATCCCAATGCCGCCAGGGTCAGGGCAAGAATGCCGAACACCGCCAGCGCCGTGCGCAGGCCGACATGCTGGCCGATCCAGCCGCTTGCCAAGGCGCCGGGGATCCCGGGAACCAGGATCAGCCAGCGCATCGTGGTGGTCATGCGTCCCAGCATGGGCGTCGGCGTCACCGCCTGCCGCAGGGCCAGGAAGTTGATGAACAGCAGCACCGCGCCGGCGCCGAAGCAGCTCAACGTGACCGTGAAGGCCAGGACGCCGGCCGCACCGGTCGGCGCCGCCGCCAGCAGGCTCCAGCCGACCCCGCAGATCGCGATGCCGAGCAACAACGCCGGCCCGGGCCCGATGCGTTCGGCGATGCGGTGGCCGAGCGAGCTCGCCGCGACCGTCCCGACGCCGAGGGCGACGTAGCACAGCCCGACCTGATTTCCCGACAGGCCCAGCACGCGGGTCGCGAAGAGGATCTGCACGACCAGGGCACCCTGATAGCAGAACTGGAAGCCGCCGACGAAAATCGCCATCGCGACCAGCAGGCGGTGCGTCGCCACGAACCCCAGGCCGGCGCGCATCGACCGCCAGAAATACCGGCCGGCATGCCGCTCGCCTTCCTGCACGCGGATGCCGCGCAGGATCGCCGCCGAGCCCAACAGCAGCACAACGTCGGCGAGCAAGGCCAGCGGCGCCCCCGTCAGTTTGATCAGGGCGCCAGCCGCCGCCGGCCCCGCCACTTCGGACGTCGAGTACGCCAGTGCGTTTTTCGCGTGCGCCTCGACCAGCCGGTCGCGGGGCACGATCTGGGTCAGCACGATCTGCCCCGCGCTTCCGGCGGTCGTGTAGATCGCGCCGAGCACGAACGCCACGACGTAGAGCCACGACATCGCCAGCCAACCCTGGTGCCACGCGAGCGGCACCGTGCCCACCGCCAGTCCCAGCAGCAATTCGCCCGCCACGTACACCGGGAGTTTGCGGACGCGATCGAGCCACACGCCCACCGGCAGCGAAAACAGCGCGAACGGAACCGTCTCCATCGCCGTCAGCCATCCCATCTGGGTGGGGCTTGCGCCCAGGAGCGTGGCGGCGGTCAGGGGAATCGCCAGCAGGATGATCTGGTTGGCGAAGGCGCTGAGCAGGATCGAAGACCAGAGCCGGCGATACAACGGGTCATGCAGCAGATCGGTCGGGGGCGGCGCGAAGCGCGGAAGCCATGCGGGCGTGCGGCGCGACGGACGGCCCGCGTTCACGGCCCCGGCTCCCGGAGCCGCGGCCGGCCGGGCGTCATCGGCGTCAGCCGGCGCGTGGTCCTTTCGGCCAGGCTCGCGACGAACTGCGGCGACCCCAAGGGCCAGCCGCGATGGGTCGCTTCGCGGATCCGCCGCATGCGCTCGGCATCCATCGGCACCGCGCACAGCCTGCCGTATGCCGCCTGCCGCTCGAAGGGCGTGTTGCCCAGCGCCCAGAACCGCGGCGCGTCGCGGATCAAGGGATCCGCACGCATCCCCAGGTGATGCGCCATGCTGGACCATGGATACGCCGCCGCATCGCCCAGGAGCGCCGAGCGCGCCGGCTCGGTTTCGACGTACCGCATGACGTCGAGCAGGTAGTCGTCGGCGTCGAGCACGGTGCAACGAAACCGTCCCTCCCACAGCGCGCCATTGCGGGCATGGCGCCGGTTGAACCGGCGGACGTAGCGGCGGCCGACGGCCTGCATGGCGCGGCTCAACGAACTCGGGCCTTCGGGCGTGCAGACGAGATGGAAATGATCCGGCATCAGGACATAGGCGTGCACCGACACGGCCTCCTGATCGCAGGCGTCGGCAAGATCGCCGAGCATGGCGCGGAAATCCGCTTCGTCGAGAAAGGCCGTGCGGCGATCGATCGCACGCTGCACGAGGTGGTGCGGAAATCCCGGAATCGACAAGCGCGACAGGCGGGCCACGGGAAACGCGGGGACGCGCCGGAAACTAGAACTCGCCGATGGCGAAGAGGCGCCGATGCTCCCGGATCGCGTAGCGGTCGGTCATCCCGGCGATGTAGTCGGCGATCGCCCTCGGCCCCTCGCGCTGCACGCGTTCGCAGTGCTCGACCGGAAGCAGACGGGGCTCCTCCTGGAACGCAGCAAACAGATCGCCGACGATGCGGCGGGCCTTCATCGTCATGCGCATCACCTGCGGATGACGATACAGGTTCGCGAACAGGAACGACTTGAGTTCGTCCTGCTCGTCGCGAACGGGGCCCGAGAACGCGACCAGGGGCGCCGCGTTGCGTACGTCGTCGACGCTCGTCGGGCGTGCGTCGTCGATGCGCCGCGCGGTCTCCTGGGTCAGGTCGCGAACCAGGGTATCGATGATGTGGCGCACGGTCTCATGCACGGCGCGGCGCGGACTGATCCCCGGCATCCCCGCCATCACCGCGTCCCGATGGCGGGCATACAGCGGCACCTCGTCGAGGCGCTCGGGCTGCAGCAGGCCGGATCGGAGGCCGTCGTCGATGTCGTGATTGTTGTAGGCGATCTCGTCGGCGAGGTTCGCGATCTGCGCTTCGATGGTCGACTGCCGGCGCAGCAGGAAACGTTCCGCAACCGCGCCGAGCTGGCGCGCGTTGTCGGGCGAACAATGTTTGAGGATGCCCTCGCGCGTCTCGAAGCAGAGGTTCAAGCCGTCGAATGCACCATAGCGCTCCTCGAGCACGTCGACGACCCGCAGCGACTGCAGGTTGTGCTCGAAGCCGCCGAACGGCCGCATGCACTCGTTGAGGGCGTCCTGTCCGGCATGGCCGAAGGGCGTGTGGCCGAGATCGTGCGCGAGGGAGATCGCCTCGACCAGATCCTCGTTGACGCGCAGGCTGCGCGCCACCGAACGGGCGATCTGCGCCACCTCCAGGGAATGGGTCAGGCGCGTGCGGAACAGATCGCCTTCGTGGTTGACGAAGACCTGGGTCTTGTACTCGAGACGCCGGAATGCCGTCGAATGGATGATCCGGTCGCGATCGCGCTGGAACTGGGTCCGCGACGCCGGAGGATCTTCGGCATGCACGCGCCCCCGCGTCGCGTCCGAACGGGCCGCATACCGGGCCAGCCCCGCCTCGTGGTCGGCGACGGAAAAGGGGACGGCCGCGGACGTCATATGAACCCGCCGCCGCGCAAGGTCGCCTCGACGAGGTCGTCCGGAGCCTGTCGCCGGACCGCCAATCCGATGCGCTCGAGCACGACGAAATCGATCCTGCCGGCGAACGCCTTCTTGTCCGAGCGCATCGACTCCATCGCCGCCGCACAGGAAATGCCGGGAATGCGCGGCGGCAAACCGGCCTTGACGACCGCCGCCGCCACTTCGTCGACCGCATCGCGACCGATCAGGCCCAGGCGATGCGAGAGATCGGCGGCCAGACACAAGCCGCAGGCGACGGCTTCGCCGTGCAGCCAGGTCCCGTAGCCGGTCAGCACCTCGATCGCATGGCCGAAGGTATGGCCGAGATTGAGCAGCGCGCGATCGCCGCTCTCGCGTTCGTCCCGTCCCACCACCGCGGCCTTGATCCGGCACGATCCGGCAACCGCCTCGGCAATCGCCTCGGCATCGCCGTCGAGCAGGCGCGGCAGCGCCGCGACGGTGGCATCGAAATATTCCCGATCCGCGAGCAGGCCATGCTTGAGCACTTCAGCGAGGCCGGCGCGCACTTCGCGCGGCGGCAGCGTGCGCAGGACGTCCGGATCCGAAACCACCGCGCTCGGCTGATGGAATGCGCCGATCAGATTCTTGCCGCCGGGATGGTTGACGCCGGTCTTGCCGCCGACCGACGAATCGACCTGCGCCAGCAGCGTGGTCGGCACCTGGACGAACCGGATGCCGCGCATGTAGACCGATGCGGCGAATCCGGCGATGTCTCCCAGCACGCCGCCACCCAAGGCGACGAGGACGCTGCGGCGATCGGCGCGCGCGGCGACGAGCGCGTCCAGCACGCGCGCAACCGTGCCGAGATCCTTGACCGATTCGCCATCGGGAATCGTGCACAGATGCGTCGGCGCAACCGCCTTGCAGGAATCGACAACCGTCTGCGCATAAAGCGGCGCCACGACCTCCGTGCAGACGACGTGGACCGAGGTCGGCCGCAGGGGTGCGACGAAGTCTCCTATGCGAGCGAGAAGACCGGCGCCGATGAAGATTTCGTAAGCCCGGCTGGCGAGATCGACGGGTATGCGATGCATGGCGGCATTGTACGGGTTGCGCGCCCGCAACAACATTTCAGCCCTTGCGCAGTTCCGCCAGGATCGTTTCCACCAGGCGCTTGGGATTTCCCGGGGCGGAGGAAAAGGTCCAGTGCGCCGTCTCGCGGTAGAGCGGCGTGCGCGCCTCGAGCAAGGATTCGATGCGCGTGCGCCGGTCGCCGTCGCCGGTGGCGAGCAGCGGGCGATTCGTGTCCTGGCGGGTGCGGCGCAGGATTTCCTCCGGGCTCGCATCGAGGAACACGACGACCCCGCGATCGCGCAGGCAGGCCCGATTGGCAGGCCGCAGCACGGCGCCGCCGCCGGTTGCCAGGACGATCCCCCGGCGCGCCGTCAATTCCTGGAGCAGATGCTCTTCGCGATCGCGAAATCCTTCCTCTCCCTCCAGTTCGAAAATCGTCGCGATGCGCACGCCCGCGCGCGCCTCCAGTTCGGCATCGGCATCGACGAACGCATACCCCAACGCCGAAGCAAGGAGGCGGCCGACCGTGGTCTTGCCGGCGCCCATCATGCCGATCAGGAAGAGCGGCGTGTCGGCCGCCGCCAGAATGGGGGGATGCTGCTGCAAGACGCCGCCGCGACCTTGGGTTCCGGAAGAGATGTCCGCCCGCGCCCCCGCTCCCGGGGGCCGGGAAGTCACATCTGCGCTGCCGCCTGGTCCATCTGCTGCGAGATCACGCGCGGCGTGATGAAGATCAGCAACTCGGTCCGGTTGTTGGTTTTGGCCCGGTCGCGAAAGAAGATGCCGACGTACGGCAGATCGCCCAGGAATGGGATCTTGGTGGTCGTGATGGTCTGCGTCTTCTCGAAGATGCCCCCGATCACCACCGTGCCGCCGTTCTGCACCAGGACCTGGGTATCCACGCTCTTCGTGTCGATCGCCACGCCCGCGGCGCTGCTCACCGCCGGATTGGGCGTGTCCTTGTGCACCTTGACGGTCAGGAACACGTCACCGTCGGGGGTGATCTGCGGCGTCACCTCCAGGCTCAACACCGCATTCTGGAACTGGACCATCCCGATGCCGCCGCCCGCCGACACCGTCTGATACGGGATCTGGGTGCCCTGCATGATGGTGGCCTTGACGTTGTTGGCCGTGACGACGCGCGGACTGGCGATGTCGTTCGCCTGGCCGTCGACCTCGAGCGCAGACAGTTCGAGATTGAGCAGGTTGGAGATCGAATGGTCGAACAGGGTAAGGCCGATCACGCCGGGATTGAAGCCGTTTTGCGATGCCGCCGGAAGATTGACGAAGTTCGGGTTGGTGATGGTGGTGTTCCCGACCGTCATCGTATTGAAGGACGAGCCCCCCGCCGCGCCGGTGCCCGTTCCATAGGTGGAACCGGCGCCGCCGTTGACCCAGGAAGTCGGTCCCGAGTGAACGACGCCCAACCGGGCGCCGATGTCCTGGCTGAACGTGTCCTGCGCCTCGACGATGCGCGCCTCGATCATCACCTGGCGCGTCGGAACGTCGATCCGCGCGATCAGCCGGCGGATCTGGTCAAGCCGTTCCGGGATGTCCTGCACGAAGAGCTGGTTGGTGCGCGTATCGAGCACCACGCTGCCGCGCTTGGACAACAATCCCTTGCCCATCATGCCGCCCCCGCCGCCGCCGGCGGCTTGCCCCATCAACAGGTTCCGGACGTCGATCGCCCGAGCGTAATTCAGCACGAAACTCTCGGCCCGCACGGGCTCGAGCGCCTCGATCTGGCTCTGCGCTTCCAGCGTCTGTTTTTCCTTCAGCGCCAGTTCCTCGCGCGGCGCGATCAGGATGACGTTGCCGTTCTTGCGCATGCCCAGGCCCTTGCTCTGAAGGATGATGTCCAGGGCCTGATCCCAGGGGACATCCTTGAGGCGCAAGGTGATGGTGCCGTGGACCGAATCGCTGGTGATGATGTTCAGATTCGTGAAATCGGCGATCACCTGCAGCAGCGAGCGCACGTCGACGTTCTGGAAATTGAGCGACAGGCGCTGTCCGTGATAGCCCTTGCCGCCCCCCGGGAACAGCTGGGTCGGATTCGGATGCACCGGCTTCAGCTCGACGACGAACTGGTTGTCGCTCTGGTACGCGTCCTGCTCCCACAACCCGCGCCCTTCGATGACGAGCTGCGCATCGCCGCCGCTCTGGCTCGCGGTCACCAGGGCGACCGGCGTGCCGAAATCGGTCACATCGAGGCGGCGGCGCAGCGAATCCGGAATCACGGTGCCGTCGAAATCGACGACGACGTTCTTGCCCTTCTGGCGGATGTCGACGGCGGTATTGGGATCGCTCAGATCGACGACCACCCGGCCCTCGCCGTTGGCGCCGCGCCGGAAGTCGAGTGCGCGGATGGTGCGCGCCTCCTTGGCCGCGGTCGGCGTCGCCGTCGCGCCGGCCGGCGTGGCTGCCGGGGCAGCCGACGCGGACACGGGAGCCGCCGGGAACGTCGGCGCGGTTTCGTTGACGTTGCCCAGGGCCACCAGCACGGTATTCCCGTTTGCCGAAACCGTATACGCGACCGATCGATTCAGGTTCAGCACGATGCGGGTCCGCCCCTCGGCCTGCACCACATCGACCGAGCGCAGATTCCCCTGGTCGATCGTCACGGCGTTGTGCCCCAGGCCGTTGGTCGCCCCCATCAGATCCAAGGCGATCCGCGCCGGTCGCATGACCGAAAAGTTCCGGGGAACCGCGGTGACCGGCTTCTGCATGCGGATCGTCAGGAACACCCCGGCGCCGGTCCGCGTGGCGCTTACCGACTGCACGCTGTTTCCGGCTGCGGCTTCCGCGGCGGCGCCGCCCGGGACCTGGGCCTGGGCGCTGCCGAGCACCACCGACAGCGCGATGCCGCAGGCCAGCAGGCTGCGAATTTTTGATGAAATACCGCGCAGATTTGCAACCGTCATCACTAGCTCCCTTGGACGCTGGCCATTTGCAGCTCCAGCTTTTGAGGACGTTCCTCCCATTCGCCTGCGGCGTCCTGGTACAGTTCCCTCAAATCGACTTCCGTTTCCGAAATGCGGATGACCCGGCCGAAGTTCTGGCCGATGTAGTTCCCGACGTGGACGAGATGCACCGTCCCGTTCGCCTCCAGGAGGGCGACGTTGTCCTTGCCCTCCCGCATCATTCCCACCATCCGGATCTGATCGAGCGCGTACGCCTCGAGCGGCTCACGGCGGCGCGACAGATCCGGCCGCAACCCGCTCGCGACGCCGCGTATGCGGTCCTGCTGGGTCATGGTCATCAGCATCTTCTGCGGATTGAACGGATCCACCCGGCCATGCGGGTCGTATGAGTACGGCGTGAACGGCATCGGCTCGGCGACCTTCTGCATCACCGGATGAATGGTCTTCCGCTGGTCGACCATCCACTGCCGGATCTCGGCCTCGTCCGAAAGCCCGCAAGCGGCCAGGGCGGCCACCGCAACCGCGACGATTGCCCACCGCCAGCCGCGAACGACTACGGCATCTGTCGCAACCCCGTTCATTTCCGCCTGCCCTTCATGCGCGCCTGGCGCCGCGCCGCCAGTTCTTCTTCATCGAGATACCGGTAGGTCTTTGCCGTCGCGTCGAGCGTCAGTGTCATATCACTGTTGGTCCGCAACTTGATGTCGTTGAGCGTGACGATGCGGGGAAGATCGGCGATGTCGGTCGCGAATGCGCCCAGATCGTCGTACCGTCCCGAGAGACGGATCGCAATCGGCAGCTCCGCGTAGTAGTCGCGCACCACCACCCGTCCCGGGCGGAACAGCTCGAACTGCAAGCCGCGGCCGATCCCCGCCTGGTTGATGTCCGACAGCAGGGCGTCCATCTCCGCCTTGCTCGGCAGCTGCTTCTCGAGCATCAGGACATACTGTCCGACCTGCTCCTTCTGGCGCCGCAGGTCGTCGAGGTTGATCGCCTGCGCGAGCTTGTAGCGATACTGCGCCTTGAGCGAAACCTCCTGCTGGCGCAACTGGTCGAGCTCGGCCATCTGCCCGCTCCAGAGCGCGAAATAGCCCACCAACGCACACACCAGAACCAAGGCCGCCCACAGGGTCGCGCGCGGGAGCAGCGGCCAGGTGCCGACGTTCTCGAGCGTGAGCCCCTGGAATTTGGCCGTGATGTCCGATATGGGAATCTTGATTGCCATGGTTGTCGCCCGTGCCGCGATCCGCCCGTCACGCCTTCGCCGCGCGCATCGGCGCGGCGCCCGCCGGCTTGGCGCCGGCGGCGGAGTGGCTGGGCTTTTTCATCAAAAATTCGAGCGAGAACTCGAATACGCGCCGGGGAATGCCTTTCGGCCCCTGGGCCGCAACCCGGATCTCGATGAGCTGCGGGCGCTCGACGAAGCGTCCATTGTCCTGCAGGTTGCGCAGGTATTCCGAAACGCGCTCGTTCGACGCCGCCCAGCCCTCCACCCGCACGTGGTTGCCGTGCTCGTCGATCGACCGCAGGAAAACGCCATCCGGCGTCAGCCGCGTCAGTTCGCCGAACAGGTATACCGGTTCGTTGCGTCCCGACTGCAGGTCCTCGACGGCCTTCTCGCGGGCCCGTAGCGACGCAAGATCCCGGCGCAGCGATGCGATCTCGTGAATCTGGACGTCGAGGCGGGCATTCGCGCGGGCAATGATCTCGTTGCGGTTGCGCTGCGCGCTGACGTAGCCGTCGAGCACCATCCAACCGAACAGCACGAGCGCGGCCCCCGCCAGCGCGCTCAGGCCGGTCATCGCGAAAAAAAGGTTCTTCTGGCGTTTCCGCCGTTCCTCGCGATGCGGCAGCAGATTGATGCGGATGCTCACTTGTCGAATCTCCGCATCGCCAATCCGCAGGGCGTGAGCAGCGCCGGGGCATCCAGGCGCAGTTGACGCTCCCGGATGTTCGGGGACAGCTCCATCCCCTTGAACGGCGAAATGACCGAGGTCGGCACCTGGGCGCGCTCCATCAGCGCTTCGGGAAGTCCCGTCAGCACCGAGGAGCCGCCCGCCAGCATGATCTGATCCACGCGCGTGTAGGGCGTCGAAGTGAAGAAGAACTGCAGGGCCCGCGTGATCTCCGTCGTTGCCGAATCGACGAACGGCTTGAGCACCTCATCCTCATAATTGGCCGGGAGGTCGCCGCTGCGCTTTTTCTGTTCCGCCTCTTCGGCCGGAATGCCATACGCGCGGGAGATGTCGCCGGTGAGCTGCTGCCCGCCGAACGGCTGCTCGCGTTCGTAGATCGCCTCGCCATCGAGCATGACGCTCACGCCGGTGGTGTTGGCGCCGATGTAGAACACGGCGATGACCAGCCCCTCCCCCTGGTTGGGGAGCTGTCCGATCAACCGCTCCAGTGCCGCCCGCGATGCGAAGGATTCGACGTCGACCACGAGCGGATTGAGGCCGGCGGCCTGCACCACCGCCAGACGATCCTCGACCTTCTCCTTGCGGGAAGCCGCGATCAGCACTTCGACGTCTTCCGGAGAATTGGGGATCGGCCCCAGCACCTGGAAATCGAGGCTGACCTCGTCGAGCGCGAACGGAATGTACTGGTTCGCCTCGCTCTCGACCTGCATCTCCATCTCTTCTTCACGGAGGTTGCCGGGCAGTGCGATGCGCTTGGTGATGACGGCCGAGGTCGGCAGGGCCATGGCCACGTTCTTGATCCGCGTACCGGAACGCCGCCAGGCGCGCCGCACGGCGTCGGCGACCACGTCGATCTTGTCGATATTGCCATCGACGACGGCGCCGCGCGGGATCGGCTCGACGGCATACCGCTCCAGGCGCACCACGCCCTCCCCGGCATCAGCCAGTTCGACGAGCTTGATGCTCGACGAGCCGACGTCGAGCCCGATCAGCGGCGGCGTCTTGGACGAAAAAAACGGCAGTTCGAAGGCCAAAGCGGCGCTCCCATTCAGACCGGCAAACCCGCGTCGGCGACGCGTTCGTCGGGTTTCCTCTGGAATTTCAATGCATTGTCATAGACACGCCGAGACCTGCTTCGGAGCGCCGCCCGGCATTTTCCTTACAATCCGGGAAGTTACCATCCTTTTTGAAGATGACGCTCGAAATCGTAGCAAGGGCAATTCCCGCAGCCAAGCCCTGCAAACGGTCGATGAGTGGCACGTTTCCGGTACTCCGGCGCGGAAGGCGGTGCAATTTTGTCCTGCACAAGCGATGATCGGCGCCCGCCTATAATCGTCGACCACTCCTCGCCGTCAGGCGACAGGCCGGCGTCCGGCTTCCTTTAATCGTCAACAAGCATTCACGGTGAAATCGGATCGACCTGCAGGTCCTGCCCCCGGCCCATCGCGGCGGGCCCCCGGCGCCGGCGTGCGCCTGCTCGGATTCCTCGTCGTCGTCATCGGGGCCGGCGCCGCGTGCGCGGCGTTCCTCGGCGCGATGCTGTTCGCGCTCGCCTACCACCGCCTTCCGTCCACCGAGGCCCTGACCAATTACCGGCCCAAGCTGCCGCTGCGCGTGTGGAGCGCCGACGGCGTCCTGCTGGGCGAGTTCGGCGAGGAACGGCGCCGGTTCGTCGCCCTTCGCGACGTCCCCAAACCGCTCAAGGAAGCCATTCTCGCGGCGGAAGACACGAATTTCTATCAGCATGGCGGTTTCGATGCCGTCGGCATCCTGCGGGCGATGGTCGCGGATATCGTGTCCGGCCATCGGGTCCAGGGGGCCAGCACGATCACGATGCAGGTTGCGCGCAACTTCTTCCTGAGTTCCGAGCGGACATACCTGCGCAAGATTTATGAAATCGCGATGGCGGTCAAGATCGAATCGGAACTGTCCAAGGACCGCATCCTCGAGATCTATGTCAACCAGATCTACCTCGGCCAGCGCGCCTACGGATTCGCCGCCGCGGCGCAGACGTATTTCGGCAAGCCGCTGTCGAAGCTTTCGCTGGCGGAGTGCGCCATGCTTGCCGAACTGCCCAAGGCACCCAGCACCGGCAATCCGCAGGTCAATCCGAAATTCGCGCGGGCGCGCCAGCACTACGTGCTCGGGCGCATGCTGGCCGACGGCTACATCGACCGGAAGGCATACGATGCCGCGATGGCGCAGCCGATCTCGGTCCGCGGCAGCGAAACGGCCTTCACCAATACGACCCGCTCCGGGGTCCACGCCGAATACGCGACCGAACTGGTCCGGCAGATGGTCGCCGACGTCTATCACGAGGACACCTACGAGTACGGGCTGAACGTCGTCACGACGATCGACAGCCGTGCCCAGGAACTGGCCTACACCGCCTTGCGCCGGCAGGTGCTGGCCTACGACCGGCTGCGCGGCTATCGCGGCCCGGAACGGCACGTCGACCTCGACGCCGCGGCCGACGACAAGGCGCGCAAGCGGCAGATTGCCGCGGCCCTGGCCGCCGCGCCCGAGGTTCCCGGCTTTCCGGCGGCCGTGGTGCTCGCCGCCGGGCCGCGCGCCGTGCGCGCCCGCCTGGCCGACGGCTCGACCGTCGAGATCCGGGGCGGCAGCCTGAAGTTCGTGGCCGCGGCGCTCCGGCGCCATGCGCCGCGCGCCCACCGCATCACGCCGGGTTCGATCATCCGGCTCACCCGCGGCGCCCGCGACGACTGGACGATCACGCAGCTGCCGGCGGTGCAGGCGGCGTTCGTCGCCGCCGATTCCCGGAGCGGCGCGGTGCGGGCACTCGTCGGCGGCTTCGACTTTCGG
Organism: Pseudomonadota bacterium; assembly: GCA_021838715.1. Classification (GTDB taxonomy): domain Bacteria; phylum Pseudomonadota; class Gammaproteobacteria; order Burkholderiales; family Burkholderiaceae_F; genus GJ-E10. The sequence continues at coordinate 130,540 of JAKCCX010000001.1, forward strand.
CTGAACAAGTTCGATCATGTGACGCAGGCCTGGCGGCAACCGGGTTCCAGCATCAAGCCGTTCCTCTTTTCCGCCGCGATCGAAAAGGGCGTGATGACCACGACGCTCGTCAACGATGCGCCGCTCATCATCCCGGCGGCGGAAACCGGCAGCACGCCGTGGCAGCCCAAAGACTATGAACCCGACTTCAAGGGACCGATGACCTTGCGGGAAGGCCTGGCGGAATCGCGCAACCTCGTATCGATCCGCGTGCTGCAGGCCATCGGTCCGGATTACGCCCAGAAGTACATCGAGCGCTTCGGCTTCGACCCCGGCAGAAACCCCGCCTACCTGACCATGGCGCTCGGGGCCGGCGCCGTCACGCCCTGGCAGGAGCTGGGCGCGTACGCGATCATCGCCAACGGCGGATACGCCGTGCATCCCTACCTCATCCAGCGGGTCACCGACGGAACCGGCCACGTCCTCATGACAGCGCATCCGGAAGTCGCGGAACAGAATGCGCCGCAGGTATATGACGCGCGAACCGACTACGTGATGAACAGCCTGCTGCAGGACGTCACGCGCTACGGCACCGCCAAGCGCGCCTCGGTCCTCCATCGCGACGACATCGCCGGGAAGACCGGGACCACGAACCTGTCGCATGACGCGTGGTTCTCGGGCTACGGCGGCGGCACGGTGGCCGTGTCCTGGGTGGGCTTCGATCAACCGAAGCCGCTCGGCGCGCACGAAACGGGCGGCGACCTCGCCCTGCCGATCTGGATCGACTACATGGCCGGGATGCTGAAAGGGGTGCCGGAAACCGTGCGCCCGATGCCGCCGGGCGTGGTCCAGGTCAACGGCGACGTCTACCTGCAGGAATTCCAGCCCGGCAACGGCGGCATCGCCAGCATCGGCGTCGACGATTCGTCCTCGACGCCGGGCTCCGCTCCCGCGATGACCGGCGCCAACCCGGCGATGTCGCAATGGCTGCAATACGAGCGGCACTGAAGATCCGGAACCGGATCGAGGCGGCATTCGCGTCCGCGGGGGTGCGCTGGGAGACCGTGCTCGCGGTGGTGGCGCCGGTCCACCGGTGGTGGGCCCGTACCGGCATTCCGATCGTCCTCGCCCTGTTCAACTGCGCGCTCGGCGCGGTGCTCCTGCGGCCCTACTCGGCCCAGCTCCATGGTCTGCTGCGGGACGCGGAGCAGACCAACGGGCTTGTCCGGATCGCCGACCTGCTCGTCCTTCCGCCGGTATTCGCCGCCCTCGGACTGATCGTGATGTCCGCGGGTCTGGCCCTGCGGGCGCGGCTGGCCTGGTTGATCTCGTTCCTGCTGCTCGCCTTCATTCTCGGTGCGGCGGCGCTGAATCACCATCGACATCTCGACTTCCTGCTGACGATCACGGTCGGGCAAACGCTGCTGCTGTTGCTCTACTGGCGGCGATTCGACCGCAGCAGCCTGACCACCGGGGCGCTGTTCGCGCTGCTCGGCGTCGGCAGCGTGATGACGTACGGCGTGCTCGGCGCGCTGTGGCTCGGCGCCGGGTTCCGGCCGCCGATCCATGATCCGGTGACCGCCGTCTATTACGCGGTCGTGACCATGTCCACGGTCGGGTACGGAGACATCGTTCCCCATACCGACGGCGCCAGGCTGTTCACGGTATCGTTGATCGTCCTGGGCATCACCGTCTTCGCCACCACGCTGGGCGTGGTGATCGGACCGCTGGTCGGCGGCAGCGTCAAACGCATCGTGCAAGGGAGGATCGCCAAGGTGTCCCGCAAGAACCATTTCGTCATCATCGGCCGCTCCACGCTGGCGTTCAACATCTTCCGCCGCCTGCAGGAGCGCGACGTGCCCATCACCGTGGTGGTCCCGACCGGGCAGGAGCTGCCGTACCCGGGGGGGACCGACCTGCTGATCGGCGATGCGGCCAGCGACAGCGATCTCCTGCACGCCGCGGGCGTGCCCGCCGCGCGCATGGTGCTGATCCTGCGCGACGACGACGCGGAGAACGCCTTTGCCGTACTTGCGGTGAAGGAGATCGCCCCCCAGGTTCGGACGCTCGCGGTGGTCAATGATCCACGAAACCTGGAGAAGATCCGCCGCACGCAGCCCGACATGGTGTTCGCGCCGCAGCTGCTCGGCGGCGAACTGCTGATCCGGACGCTGTTCGAGGAGACTGTCGACAACGACCTGATCAATCGCCTGCTGTTCCCGACGGAGACCCGCTAGTGTCCTGAGTCGGAACCGACGACGGACAAGGCGGCGCGCATCACCCGAGGAGATGCGTCTCCGCACCTCGCAAGGCCGTCACCACCCGCGACAGGCTTTCGAACAGTTCCGCGCCACTGCGCCGATCGATCCAGCGATCGCCGTCGGCATCGAAATGCATCGCTCCGCTGCTGCGCGATGCCAGCCAGATCTGGCGCGTCGGCGCCTGCGCGTTGACGACGATCTGCGCGCCATTTTCCAGTTCGATCGTCAGGACATGGCCGGACCGGGAACAGTCGGCGTCGATGTCGGCTTCCTCGAGTGCAGCCTCGATCCGCACCAGCGTCTGATCGACGCGATGCAGGAATTGCGTTTCGCTCATGGTAGATTTCCCAAATGATTTCCCATTCCCGCGCGCGAGTTCTCCCGCTGTCCGCCCCTGCAATCTGCGCCGCACTGTCTTCGGTCCTGATGCTGGCCGCCTGCGGCCAGACCGGCCCGCTCACGCTGCGGGGATACCCCGAGAATACCCCTTGGCCGGTACATACCCCACCGCCGGCAAGCGCGGCGCCGGAAAAACCTGCGGCAACGACCGGACAGGCGCCGACGACGACGGCGGCGCCCGGAACCCAGACCGATACCACCCGGACGCCGGCGCCAAGCCCTGCGCCGCCGAACCAGCCATGACCACTGCTCCCGACGCGGCTTTCCCGCTGATCGACAACCAGCTGCACTGCGAAGGCGTGGCACTGGAATCCGTTGCGCAACGCTATGGCACGCCGACCTACGTCTACTCCCGGCAAGCGGTGCTCGATCCGTTCCGGCGCTACGCCGATGCCCTTGCGGGGCGGCGGAGTCTCGTGTGCTATGCGGTGAAGGCGAACTCCAATCTGGGGATCCTCCACCTTCTCGCGCGCGCCGGCGCGGGTTTCGACATCGTTTCCGGCGGCGAACTCGCACGCGTGCTTGCCGCAGGTGCTCCGGCGTCGCGCGTGGTGTTTTCCGGCGTCGGCAAGCGTGCGGACGAAATCGCGGACGCACTGGCCGCCGGGATCGCATGCTTCAACGTCGAGTCGGAAGCGGAACTGCATCTGCTCGACGCGATCGCGCAGCGCCTGGGGCGCCGCGCGCCGGTGTCGCTGCGCGTCAACCCCGACGTCGACCCGCAGACCCACCCCTACATCTCCACCGGGTTGAAATCCAACAAGTTCGGCATTCCCATCGGCGATGCGCCGGCCCTCTACCGGCGTGCGGCGGGCATGGCGGGACTGGAGATCGTGGGCGTCGACTGTCACATCGGCTCGCAGCTCACCTCGATCGCCCCCATGCTCGACGCGGCCAACCGTGTGTTCGATCTCGTCGATCGGATCGAGCGCGAGGGGATCCCGATTCCCCACCTCGATTTCGGCGGCGGTCTGGGCATCGCCTATCGGGATGAGGATCCGCCGGAGATCGAAGCCTGGGTGGCGGCCATCCTGTCCTGCGCCGACCGCCGCGGCCACGGCGACAAATTTTTCCTGCTCGAACCCGGCCGCTCCATCGTCGGCAACGCGGGCGCCCTGCTTACCCGGGTCCTGCACTGCAAGCCGGGGGCGGAGAAGAACTTTGCCATCGTCGATGCGGCCATGAACGACCTCATCCGCCCCACGTTGTACGACGCATGGATGGATGTGCGTGCGGTGCGTCCGCGGCCCGGCATGCCGAAGACCTTCGACATCGTCGGGCCGGTGTGCGAAAGCGGCGACTGGCTCGCGCGCGAACGTGCGCTGTGCATCGAGGAAGGAGATTTGCTTGCCGTGCTTTCCGCGGGCGCATACGGCATGAGCATGGCCAGCAATTACAACAGTCGGGGGCGCCCGGCGGAGGTGCTCGTCGATGGAACGCAAATGCATCTCGTGCGCAGACGCGAAACGATCGACGACCTGATCGCGCTGGAAGCCGTGGTGCCCGACTGATCGCAATGCGAACCCCCCCGCGGCAAGCCGCCGCGGTTGGTGTTCGTTTGATCTAGCCCAAATCTCCGGCTGCGAAACGACATAGCCTTCCGATCATGGCATCGGAATCGATCGGGTTTCGCAATTCCGCAGGGAGAGTCCGCAAATGGGTATTCCACAGGCCACGTTGGGTGGCTTCGTCATCGGCATCATCCTGTTCTTCGTCCTGCTGCGCCTTGGCATCATCGATCGCTGGATCGAGTGGGTCGACAACTGGGAAGCGAAGTAAACACCGGACGGCCGCGTACCGAAGCGCAGCGCGCCGGAGCGGCGCAGCGGCGGGGGTCCGCCGCGCAGTTTGAACCCGCACTACCGGGCTGGCGTCCCGGCCGGCGCGGCGCGGAGATATGCGTTTGGCCACGGCATCGCGACGCCCAGCGCCCGCGCCGCCGACAGCGGCCAATGCGGGTCGCGTAATAGTTCGCGGCCGAGGAAGGTCATGTCGGCCTGCCCTGTGCGAATGATGTGATCCGCCTGCGCGGGCGCGGTGATGCCGCCGACGGCGGCAACGGCGATGCCCGCCTCCCGGCGCACGCGGGCGGCGAACTCGGTCTGGTAACCCGGTCCTGCCGGAACGGCAACCGATGGCAGCAGTCCGGCCGACGAAACGTCGATCAGATCGACGCCAAGGTCCTTGAGTTTTCCGGAGAGCGCAACGGTGTCGTCCGGCGACCAACCGCCTTCGGCCCAATCCGTTGCCGACAGGCGCACCAGAACCGGAAGGTCCTCCGGCCATACGCCACGCACCGCCGCGACGACCTCGCAAAGCAGACGCGTGCGGTTGTCGAACGATCCGCCGTACTCATCCTCACGCCGATTCGCGAGCGGCGACAGGAACTGGTGCAGCAGATACCCGTGTGCCGCATGCACCTCGACGGCCTGGAACCCCGCCTCCCGCGCGCGGCCGGCGGCGGCGGCAAACTGCCCGACCACGCGCCGGATGTCCGCGCGATCGAGCGCCCGCGGCATCGCATACACATCGCTGAAGGGAATTGCGGACGGGGCGACCACCGGCCATCCCCCCTCCGAATCGGTCAGGGCGCGCTGCGTCTCCCAGCCGCGTCCGATGCTTGCCTTGCGCCCGGCGTGCGCGAGTTGAATGGTCGGCACCGCGCCTTGAGAACGGACGAACCGCACGATCCCTGCGAGCGGGGCGATCTGCCGTTCTTCCCACAGGCCGAGATCGCCCGGGCTGATGCGCCCCTCCGGGGCAACCGCCGTCGCCTCGAACACGATCAGGCCCACGCCTCCGATCGCGCGGGCGCCGTAGTGGGCGAAGTGCCAATCCTGGGCGAGCCCATCCTGCGCGGAGTACTGGCACATCGGAGACATGCCGATGCGGTTGGGTACGGCGATGGAACGCAGGCGGATCGGCGCGAAAAGCTGCGACATGCTCCCCTCACGAAGACACGGTTGCGGATCCCGGGAGGCCGCAAAGCCGGCCTCCGGTGCACTCCGAAGATTACTGCGACTGCAGGCTCGAAATGTAGGTCACCAGCGCCTTGATGTTGGGGTCCGACAAGCGGAACGCGATCTGCTGCATCGCTTCGTTGTTGTGCCGGGTCCCATCCCGGAAGGCGCGCAGCTGGGCGTCGATGTAGTCGGCATTCTGGCCGGCGAGTCTCGGATAGCGAGCCGGCAGGCCGTCGCCGTTCGGCCCGTGACACCCGGCGCACGCCGGCACGGCCTCCCGGGGGCTGCCCGTGCGGAAAAGGCGCTGCCCGATCTCCCACTCCGCCTTGTCGGCCGCCGGCGCGCCGGGACTCATTTTCTGCGCCGACAGCCACGCGGCGACATTGCGTCGATCCGTCGGCGTGAGCGACGAGGCGATTCCGCTCATAATGGCGTTGCTGCGCGAGGTCTTGTCTTCCGGCGGCTTGGCGAAGTCCGCAAGCTGCTTGACGAGGTAGTCGCTGTGCTGGCCTGCGATCTTGGGAATGTTCGGCACGGTGGAATTGCCGCCCGGTCCGTGGCAGCCGCTGCAGACCTGATCCACGAGTTGTTTGCCGGCTTGCGGATCGACGGCGGGGTTCGCTGCGCCGCCCTGGGCGATGGCCGCCGGGGCGATCGCGGCCCCCGCTGCGAACACCAGGCAAGGAACCGCCGCGCGGACCGCCGCGCGTGCGCTCGCCGGGATTTTTTGGAATTTCATGGATTTCATCGATGTGCCCTCGCGGTTTGCGGCAAACTCCGCACTCTGGCTGCCATATTAACGAGGTTGCGGCGCCTTGCGCCGTTACCGGAAAGTAGTATTCACCCATACCCCCCCGTGAACAATTCCCCTCGCTTTGAAACCGCCACATTCGCCACGTCGGTGGCGGAACTGGAAGGACTCGTCTCCGCACCGCTCGCGATGCTGCCCGAGCTGGCATTCGTCGGCCGCTCCAATGCCGGCAAATCCTCCGCGATCAACATCCTGACCCAGCAACGGCGCCTCGCCTTCGCGTCCAAGACCCCCGGGCGGACGCAGATGCTCAACTTCTTTACGGTGCTCGACGATGCGCCGCTTGCGCAGCGGCAGCCCTGCGGGTATCTGGTCGATCTCCCGGGCTATGGTTTCGCCAAGACCGATGAAGGCACCCGCGCGCGCTGGGACGGACTCGTAGGAGGCTATCTGCACGGCCGGCGGATGTTGCGGGGCGTGGTGCTGGTCATGGATGCCCGCCGGCCGCTGTTGCCGGCCGATGAAGCGCTGATCGCGTGGGTCTGCGGCCGGGATGACCTCGACGGGTTCCGGCTGCATATGCTGCTCACCAAGGCCGACCAGATCGGCACGATGCAGCGCCGGGCGGTCCTTGGTCAGGCCGAACACCGCGCCGAGGAGTTGCCGCTGCCCGTTTCCGTACAATTATTCTCCGCGCTCGACCGCACAGGGCTGGACGAATTGCGCGAGACCGCCGCGGAAATGCTGGGCAGCGTTGATGAGGCGGAACCCGGAGATCAGGAATGAAAAACGCTTCTGCCGGAATCGGCGCTTTCCCCACCGTACGCATGCGCCGTATGCGGCACGACGACTTTTCCCGGCGCATGATGCGCGAAAACCGCGTGCATCCGGATGACTTGATCTATCCGGTTTTCGTACATGACCATCCGGATCGGACGGAGGCGGTCGCCTCGATGCCGGGGGTCGAGCGATTGGGCTTTTCGCCCCTGTTCGCCGCGGCCGAGGAGTGCCTGCGCCTGGGGGTTCCGGTTCTGGCGCTCTTCCCGGTCATCGGCGCCGAACAGAAGACGCCCGACGGGCGCGAGGCGCTCAACCCCGACGGCCTGATGCCCCGCGCGGTACGAGCCCTCAAGGACCGGTTCCCGGAACTCGGCATCCTGACCGACGTCGCCCTCGATCCCTACACCACCCACGGCCAGGACGGGCTGATCGACGACGCGGGCTATGTTCTCAACGACGAGACCGTCGAAGTGCTCAAGGGGCAGGCGCTGGTGCATGCGCAGGCCGGTGCGGATATCGTCGCGCCCAGCGACATGATGGACGGGCGGATCGGGGTGATCCGGTCCGTGCTCGAGGATGCCGGCTGCATCAACACCCGCATCATGGCCTATGCCGCGAAATACGCCAGCGCCTTCTACGGACCGTTTCGCGACGCCGTAGGATCGAGCGCCAACCTCGGCAAGTCCAACAAGGCCGTCTATCAGATGGATCCCGGCAACAGCGACGAAGCGCTGCGGGAGGTCGCGCTCGACCTGCAGGAGGGTGCGGACATGGTCATGGTCAAGCCCGGCATGCCCTATCTGGACATCGTCCGGCGCGTCAAGGACACGTTCGGCGTGCCGACCTTCGCCTACCAGGTGAGCGGCGAATACGCCATGCTCAAGGCCGCGGCCGCGAACGGCTGGCTCAACGAGCGCGCCGTCGTGCTGGAGTCCCTGCTCGGCTTCAAGCGGGCGGGCGCGGACGGCATCCTCACCTACTTCGCCCTGCAGGCGGCACGCTGGCTGCGGGAATCGGCATAGCCGGACCACTTTCGCCGCCGCCTTTCCTCATCCGTTTCCGCCCTCGCAAGCGACCCGGTCGGGTGGAATGACCTCGTCCCGCGCGCTCGGGGCGGGCTCCGGCGAATGCAGGCGGATGAACTGTTCGGTAGCCGCCGCCCACGAGAAGCGCTCTGCATAGGCCCGGCAGGCGCTGCGCTCGATCCGCAACGCGGCCAGCGCCGCTTTGCGGAGATCCTCGTCCAGCACCGCGACGTTGGAGCCGCCCACGACATCGAGCGGACCCTGCACCGGATACGCGGCGACCGGCGCCCCGCAGGCCAGTGCTTCGAGCATGACCAGACCAAACGTGTCGGTCCGGCTCGGGAACACGAAGGCATCGACGCTCGAGTAGAGCTGCGCCAATTCCTCCCGCGGAAGGACGCCGACGAAGCAGACGTCGGGGTAGCGGCGCTTGAGCAGGTCCAGCTCCGGTCCCACGCCGGCAACGATCCGCGTCCCCGGAAGATCCAGTTCCAGGAACGCGTCGATGTTCTTCTCCACGGATACCCGGCCGACGTACAGGAACAGCGGACCCGGCAGGCCGCGTACGCCCGGGAATGGGGCGTCCGACGGATGGAATACGTCGAGGTCGACGCCGCGCGTCCAACGCGCGACGTTGGTCATGCCCCAATCCGCCAGTTCGCGTTCGACGTGCGGGGTGGGCGTCAGGAGATGGCGGGCCGGTCCGTGGAACCAGCGGAGAAATCGGTATACCCAACGCTCCGGAATGCCATACATCGCCTTCAGATACTGCGGAAACCGCGTGTGGTACGCGGTCGTGAAAGGAATCCGATGGCGCAGGCAGACCCGGCGCGCCGCGACTCCGAGCGGACCCTCGGTGGCGATGTGCACGGCGTCCGGGGCGGCGCGCCGCAGCGCGCGCGACAGCGTTCGATAGGGCAGTACCGCAAGGCGGATTTCCGGATACCCGGGGCAGGGCACGGTCCGGAAATCGGAGGGAGCGATCACTTCCGTGATATGCCCGGCCCGCACCAGTTCCCGGTTGGTCGCTTCGATCGTTCGCACCACGCCGTTGACCTGGGGGTGCCAGGCGTCGGTCACCGTCACGAACTTCATGGGTTGGTTGCCTCCATCAGGGCCACGGATACCGCCTCGTCGCCCGATTCGTCGTCACGGCTCCAATGCGGAGAGGGAGGATTGGGCACCAGGATCTCCTTCCACTCCACGATCTCGAGGCGCCCATCCAGCGTCTCGACGAGCGCGGTCAGGCTCTCGACCCAGTCGCCGTCGTTGACGTAGAGCGCACCATCGACCTCACGGATCTGGGCATGGTGGATGTGGCCGCAGACCACGCCGTCGTATCCCCGCTTGCGCGCTTCGCGAATCAGGACATGCTCGAAGTCGCTGATGAAGCTCACCGCATTCTTGACCTTGTATTTCAGGAATTGCGACAGGGACCAGTAGCCGAACCCCAGGCGTGCCCGCAGGTTGTTGAAGTGGCGGTTGAGCCACAGCAGCCAATCGTAAAGGGCGTCGCCGACGTGGGCCAGCCATTTGGCGTGGCGAATCACGCCGTCGGCGACGTCGCCGTGCGTCACCCAGAGCGTCCGGCCGTCGAGAAGCCGGTGTTCCGCCTCGGCGCAGATCGAGACCTCGCCGAACTTCAAGCCGCAGAACTGGCGCGCGATCTCGTCGTGGTTGCCGGGGATGTAGACGACGGAAGTGCCCTTGCGGGCCTTGCGCAGGATCTTCTGCACGACGTCGTTATGGGCCTGCGGCCAATGGAAGCGCGACCGCAGCGCCCAGCCGTCGATGATGTCCCCGACCAGATAGATCAGGTCCGACTCGTTGTGGCGCAGGAAATCGAGCAGATGCTCGGCTTTGCACCCGGGTGTCCCGAGGTGGATGTCCGACAGGAAAATTGCGCGATAGCGGCGTTGGCTGCCGCCGGATCGCTGCTCGTCGATTGGGAAATGGCCGCTGCGCCCTTGCATCGGGCGGGACTATATGGCGGTGCGATTACAAACCCGTGACGCCGATGCCCCGGCGTCCTGCCCGCGGGCCAGCGCGCACCGCGACCGGCGGCCTGGCGGGCTGTTGGGAAGGCGGGCGGAGTGTGTCCGCGCTCCCCCGGGGCCGCACCACCCGCCGCCGCGTCGCGGGAGCGGGTGGGTGACCTTACTGCTGCGGAGTGCCTTCCGCAGACTCGACCGGCGCGGGCCGGTCGACCAGTTCGACGTACGCCATCGGCGCGTTGTCGCCGTTGCGGAACCCGAACTTGAGAATGCGGAGATAACCGCCCGGCCGGGTCTTGTACCGGGGGCCGAGCTCGCCGAACAGCTTGACGACCATTTCGCGGTCGCGCAGGCGGTCGAACGCCAGGCGGCGATTGGCCACCGTCGGGTCCTTCGCAAGCGTGATCAGCGGTTCCACGACGCGACGCAATTCCTTGGCCTTGGGAAGCGTCGTCTTGATGGCCTCGTGACGCAACAGCGAGTTGGACATGTTGCGCAGCATTGCCAAGCGGTGGCTGCTGGTGCGATTGAGTTTTCGCAGTCCGTGTCCGTGGCGCATGGGATTTCCTTCTCTTTTCTGTCAGTTGTTTACTTCTCGAGCCCGACCGGCGGCCAGTTCTCCAGCTTCATGCCGAGGGTGAGGCCACGCGTCGCGAGCACTTCCTTGATCTCGTTGAGCGACTTGCGGCCCAGGTTCGGGGTCTTGAGCAGCTCGTTCTCGGTACGTTGGATCAGGTCGCCGATGTAATAGATGTTTTCCGCCTTGAGGCAGTTCGCCGAGCGAACGGTCAGCTCCAGGTCGTCGACCGGGCGCAGCAGCATCGGGTCGACGTCGACCTTCGCACGCTGCGCGTGCGCCGGTTCGCCGACGCCTTCCAGCGCCGCGAAGACCGAAAGCTGCTCAACCAGAATGCGCGCGGATTGCCGAACCGTTTCCTCGGGCGCGATCGCGCCGTTGGTTTCGATCGTCATCACGAGCTTGTCCAGGTCGGTCCGCTGCTCGACCCGCGCGCTCTCGACGGTGTAGCTCACGCGGCGAACCGGCGAGAACGACGCGTCCAGAACGATCCGGCCGATGGTCGCGGAATGATCGTCGCGGAATGCCCGGACGTTCCCGGGAATATAGCCGCGGCCCTTTTCCACCTTGACCTGCATGGCAAGCTTGCCGGCCGCCGAGAGGTGCGCGATCACGTGGTCGGGGTTGATCACCTCGACGTCGTGGGGCAGTTCGATGTCGCCCGCCGTCACGATCCCTTCGCCTTCCTTGCGCAGGTTCAGCGTCACCTCGTCGCGGTTGTGCAGCTTGAACACGATACCCTTGAGGTTGAGCAGGATGTCGACGACGTCCTCGCGCACGCCGTCGATGGTCGAGTACTCATGTACGACGCCCTCGATCTGCACCTCGGTGGGCGCGTAGCCGACCATCGAGGACAGGATGATGCGCCGGAGCGCATTTCCCAGCGTATGGCCATACCCGCGCTCGAACGGCTCCATCGTCACGACGGCGGCGTTTGGCCCCATCGATTCGACTTCGATGGAGCGCGGCTTCAACAATCCTGTGGCATTCATGCTGACACAATCCCTTTCAATACCCTCGGCTCGTTACACCGATAAGGCTGGTGGATGGTCGCGGGATTCGCGATGCAGCGCCGGCTCCCGCATCACGCCGGCGCCGCCCCTGCATTACCGGGAATACAACTCGACGACCAGCGACTCGTTGATGTCCTGCGCGACGTCGCCGCGATCCGGAAGCGCCTTGAACTTGCCGGTCATCTTCTGCGCGTCGACTTCGACCCAGGACGGGAATCCGCTCTGGGCCGCGAGGCCGAGGGCATCCTGGATGCGCGTCTGCTTGCGGGCGCGTTCGCGGATCGTGATCTGATCCCCGGCGCGCAGCAGCATCGACGAGATGTTCGTCACCTTGCCGTTGACTTCGACCGCGCAGTGCGAGACCAGCTGGCGCGCCTCGGCGCGGGTCGAGCCGAAGCCCATGCGGTAGACGACGTTGTCCAGGCGCGACTCGAGCAGGGCGATCAGGTTCTCACCCGTGTTGCCCTTGCGGCGCTCGGCCTCGGCGAAATAGCGCCGGAACTGGCGCTCCAGTACGCCGTAGGTCCGCTTGACCTTCTGCTTCTCGCGAAGCTGCGTACCGTAGTCGGACAGTCGGGCGCCGGACGTTCGGCCGTGCTGGCCGGGTTTGCTGTCGGCCTTGCACTTGGTGTCGAGCGCACGACGTGCGCTCTTCAGAAACAGGTCGGTGCCTTCCCGCCGCGATAGCTTGAGTTTTGCTCCCGTGTAGCGAGCCATGTTCTCTTCCTGCTCAGCAAAGATCGCCGGCACATGCCGCAGCGATCAGGTTATCGGTTCCGTATTCCACCAGTCGGCTCCGCCTTCTCAGACGCGCCGGCGCTTGGGCGCGCGGCAGCCGTTGTGCGGAACGGGCGTGATGTCCTGGATGGACGTAATGCGAAACCCGCAAGCATTGAGCGCGCGAACCGAGGATTCGCGTCCGGGGCCCGGGCCCTTGATCCGCACCTCGAGGTTCTTCACGCCGCATTCGAGCGCCGCACGGCCGGCCGTCTCGGCGGCAACCTGCGCCGCGAACGGGGTCGACTTGCGCGAGCCCTTGAATCCCGCCCCGCCGCTGGTTGCCCAGGAAAGCGCATTGCCCTGGCGATCGGTGATCGTGATGATGGTGTTGTTGAAGGACGCGTGAACGTGCGCGATGCCCTCGGCGATGTTCTTCTTGACCTTCTTCCGCGCGCGCTGCGCGGCCTGCTGCTGGCTCGGATTACGCGTTGCCATGCTTAGGATCCTTTCTTGAGTGCGACGCCGGCCTTGCGCGGACCCTTGCGGGTACGGGCATTGGTACGGGTACGCTGGCCCCGCACCGGCAGGCCGCGGCGGTGCCGCATGCCGCGATAGCAGCCGAGGTCGATCAAGCGCTTGATCGAGAGTTGGATTTCGCGGCGGAGATCGCCCTCGACGGTGAAGCGGCCGACCGCCTCCCGGATACGTTCGACTTCCGCATCGGTCAGCTCCTTGACCTTGCGGTCATACGGAACTTTCACGGCATCCAGGATGGCGCGCGCCCGCGCGCGCCCGATGCCGTAGATCGCCGTCAGGCCGATCTCGGAATGCTGATGCGGGGGAATATTGATTCCGGCTATCCGTGCCATTGCTTAGTTCACTTTCTCAAAGTCCCGAAGGATTCCATTCTTAGCCCTGACGCTGCTTGTGGCGCGGGTCCGAGCAGATCACTCGCACCACGCGCTTGCGGCGGATCACCTTGCACTTGCGGCACATCTTCTTTACCGATGCCATGACTTTCATGTCGTACTCCTGTTCCCTCACCCCCGGCACGCCTCCCGAACGGGACGCTCCGGCGTGTTTATCTCGCCCGAAAGACGATCCTTGCCCGCGAGAGGTCATACGGCGTCAATTCCACCGTCACCTTGTCACCCGGAAGAATGCGTATGTAGTGCATTCGCATCTTGCCGGAAATGTGCCCCAGAACCACATGGTTGTTCTCGAGCTTCACGCGAAACGTCGCATTGGGGAGATTTTCGAGGATCTCCCCCTGCATCTGAATCACGTCGTCGCGCGCCATACCTTCACCGCATCAACCCGGGCGCACCACGGAAATTCGCCTTCTTGAGCAGCGAATCGTATTGGTGCGTCATCAAATACGCCTGTACCTGGGCCATGAAGTCCATCGTCACCACCACCACGATGAGCAGCGACGTGCCGCCGAAGTAGAACGGCACGCTCCAGCGCAGATACAGAAATTCCGGCACCAGGCACACCAGGGTGATGTAGATGGCTCCCGCCAGTGTGAGACGCAGCAGAATCTTGTCGATGAAACGGGCCGTCTGATCGCCGGGACGGATGCCGGGCACGAAGGCGCCGCTCTTCTTGAGGTTGTCCGCCTGCTCCTTCGTATTGAACACCAATGCGGTGTAAAAGAAGCAGAAAAACACGATCAACGACGCGTACAGGATCAGGTACAAGGGCTGGCCGTGCTGCAGGGTCGCAGCCAGGTCGCGAATCCAGCGCATTCCGTGCCCCGCCGAAAACCACCCCGCGATGGTCGCCGGGAACAACACGATCGACGACGCGAAGATCGGCGGGATCACCCCGGACATGTTGAGCTTCAGGGGCAGATAGGAGCTCTGGCCGCCGTAGACGCGGTTTCCGACCTGCCGCTTGGCGTAGTTGACGAGAATCCGCCGCTGGCCCCGCTCGACGAAGACCACGAATCCGGTCACGACCACGATCAGCGCGGCGATGGCAAAGAACGAGAGGTACCCGAGCGCGCCGCTGGAAACGAGTTCGAACAGGCGGCCGATCGCCCCCGGCAGCCCTGCCACGATCCCCGAAAAAATGATGATGGAAATGCCATTCCCCAGGCCGCGCTCGGTGATCTGCTCGCCCAGCCACATCAGGAACATGCTGCCGGTCACCAGCGATACCGTGCCGAGAAACCGGAACAGGAAGCCGGGAACGATGGCGAGATGCGGCAGCGATCCGATCGCGACGATCGCCATGTACGACTGCACCGCGGCAAGACCCACCGTGGCATAGCGCGTGTACTGCGTGATCTTGCGACGGCCCGACTCCCCTTCCTTGCGCAGCGCTTCGAGGGAAGGCATGACATAGGCAAGCATCTGCAGGATGATCGACGCCGAGATGTACGGCATGATCCCGATCGAGAAGATCGAGAACCGCGCCAGCGCGCCGCCCGAGAACATGTTCATCAGGCCGAGAATCCCGCCCTGCTGCGACTGGAAGGCACGCCGGAACTGATCGGGATCGATCAGCGGAACCGGGATGTGCGTGCCGATCCGGTACACGACGAGCGCGAGCAGGAGAAATACCAGCCGACGCTGTAGATCGGCATATTTCCCCCCGCTGACCGCTGCATTCCCGGGCCGGTTCACGAATCCGCCTTTCCCTGGTGCCGCCGTCAGGCCGCGCCGACCGGCTCGACCGAGCCGCCCGCCGCTTCGATGGCCGCGCGGGCGCCGGCGCTCACGCCAAGTCCGCGGACCTTCACCGCCCGGCTGATGGTTCCGGTGTTGACGATCCGCGCACCCTGCGCCAGAACCGACACGATGCCGGCGCTCTTCAGCGTGAGCAGGTCGACTTCCTCCGCATCCAGACCCTGGATGACGGTCAGACGGATGGTCTCGATGTACCGGCGATGCAGCGACGTGAAGCCGCGCTTGGGAAGCCGCCGGTGCAGCGGCATCTGACCGCCCTCGAAGCCGACCTTATGGAATCCGCCCGCACGGGACTTCTGACCCTTGTGACCGCGGCCCGCGGTCTTTCCCCAGCCGCTGCCGATGCCCCGCCCGACGCGATGCCGCACCTTCTTGGAGCCGGCCGCCGGTTTGATGGAATTCAAGCGCATGAGCGTTCCTCAACCCACCTTGATCAGGTAGGAAACCTTGTTGATCATGCCCCGAACCGCGGGCGTGTCTTCGAGCACGCGCGAGGTGTTCAGGCGCCCGAGACCAAGGCCGCGCACCGTGGCGCGGTGGTCCGTCTTGGTTCCGGCAACGCTGCGTACCAGCGTAACCTTGACCGTCTTGCCGTCCGCTTTTTCCGTCATCGCCGTCCTCAGCCCAGAATCTCTTCCACCGTCTTGCCGCGCTTGGCCGCAATTTCGGCAGGAGTACGCAACTTGTCGAGCGCCTTGAGGGTCGCCCGGACCATGTTGTACGGATTGGTCGAACCGTGCGCCTTCGCCACGACGTTGTGAACGCCCATCACGTCGAAGATCGCGCGCAGCGGGCCGCCCGCGATCACGCCGGTACCTTCGGGCGCCGGCGCCAGCATCACCCGCGACGCGCCGTGGCGGGCCTCGACGGTGTGGTGCAGGGTGCCCTTCCGGAGGGGAACGCGATTCATGCCGCGGCGCGCGCGCTCCATCGCCTTCTGCACGGCAACCGGGACTTCCCGCGCCTTGCCTTTGCCCATCCCGACCCGTCCGTCGCCGTCGCCGACCACCGTCAGGGCCGCGAACGCGAGAATCCGTCCGCCCTTGACGACCTTGGTCACGCGGTTGACCGCGATCATCTTCTCGCGCATCCCGTCGTCGCGGGCCTCGCCGAGGTTCTTGGCCTGAATCCGTGCCATCGTAGATTTCCTTTAGATCTTCAGTCCGGCTTCGCGCGCCGCATCGGCCAGGGCCTTGACGCGACCGTGATAGCGAAATCCGGAACGGTCGAACGCGACTTGTTCGATGCCGGCCGCCGCAGCCTTGCGCGCGATCCGCGCGCCGATCAGGCGTGCTGCGGCGACATTGCCGCCGTGCCCCTGCGCCCCGGACAGTTCGTTGCGCACTTCCGGCTCCAGCGTCGAAGCCGACACCAGCACCTTGTCGCCCTCCGGTGAAATCACGGCGGCATAGATGTGGAGATTCGTGCGGTGCACCGTAAGCCGGCTGGCGCGCTGAAGCGCGATCCGTGCGCGCGTCGCGCGCGCCCGGCGAATACGCGATTGCTTTTTGCTGATCATGACCTGAACCCGGCGAAATTACTTCTTCTTCGTTTCTTTCAAGACCACGGTCTCGTTCGCATAGCGGACACCCTTGCCCTTGTACGGCTCCGGCGGACGGTATGCGCGGATTTCCGCGGCCACCTGGCCGACACGCTGCTTGTCGGCCCCCTTGATGACGATCTCGGTCTGGGTCGGCGTTTCGACCTTGATTCCCGCCGGCATGTGATGCTCGACCGGGTGCGAGAATCCAAGCGACAGATTGAGCTTGTCGCCCTGGGCCTGCGCGCGGTATCCGACGCCGACCAGCGTCAGACGGCGCTCGAACCCCTTGCTTACGCCGTGCACCATCGCCGCCACCAGGGCGCGCATGGTGCCGCTCATGGCTTTGGCCTCGCGCGACTCGTCGGCCGCGGCAAAATGGATTTCCCCCCCGTCAACCTTGACCTGGACCAGGCCGTTGGCAGCCTGGCGCAAGGTTCCCTGGGGGCCCTTGACGGTGATCTCGCTCTCGCCGACCTGGATCTCGACGCCTTTTTCGAGCGAAACCGGAATGCGTGCTACACGTGACATGCCGTACTCTCCCGATCAGGCGACGTAGCAGAGGACTTCGCCGCCAACGCCCTGGTTGCGGGCCTTGCGGTCGGTCATGACGCCGCGCGGGGTCGAAACGATCGCCACGCCCAGGCCGTTCATGACCTGCGGCAGATCGTCGCGGCCGCGATAGATGCGCAGTCCCGGACGGGACACGCGCTCGAGAAGCTCGATCACCGGGCGCCCGGCGTAATACTTCAGGCCGATGCGCAGCTCGAGGTGCGCGTTGCCGGGCTCGCCGACAACCCGGAAGCCGTCGATGTAGCCTTCATCGCGCAACACTTCGGCGATGGCCACCTTCAGCTTCGAGGACGGCATCGTCACTTCGTTCTTCTCGACACGCTGCGCATTGCGAATGCGCGTCAGCATGTCGGAGATTGGATCGCTCATGCTCATGGATTGGGTCCTTGCCTTACCAGCTCGCCTTGATCAGGCCGGGGATGTCGCCACGCATCGCGGCCTCGCGCAGCTTGCTGCGGCCGAGCCCGAACTTGCGGAAATTGCCGCGCGGGCGACCCGTCAGGTTGCAGCGGTTGCGCAGGCGCGTCGGGCTGGCATTCCGCGGCATGGCCTGCAGCTGCTGCTGCGCCTGCAGACGATCTTCCATCGACAGCGTCTGATCGCAGAACGCCGCCTTCAGCGCAGCGCGCTTGGCCGCATACTTCTTGACCAAGGCAACGCGCTTGGCTTCACGATTCATGAGGGATAGCTTTGCCACCGTACACCTCGCTCAATTGCGGAACGGGAAGCGGAATCCCGCGAGAAGCGCCTTGGCTTCTTCGTCGGTCTTCGCCGTCGTCGTGATGCAAATGTTCATTCCCCGGAGCTTGTCGATCTTGTCGTATTCGATCTCGGGGAAAATGATCTGCTCTTTCAGGCCGATGCTGTAATTGCCGCGGCCATCGAACGCGCGCCCGGAAACGCCGCGGAAATCCCGCATGCGGGGGAACGCGACCGTGATCAGACGATCCAGGAATTCATACATCCGCTCGCCGCGCAGCGTCACCATGCATCCGATGGGCAGACCTTCGCGCACCTTGAAGTTGGCGATTGCCTTCCGGGTCTTGGTGACGACGGGCTTCTGCCCCGCGATGCGCGTCATGTCGGCGACCGCGGCATCGATGTTCTTCTTGTCGTTGACCGCCTCGCCAACGCCCATGTTGAGCGTGATCTTGGTGATCCGCGGCGCCTGCATCACAGTCTTGTAGCCGAATTGCTTCATCAGCTCCGGCACGACGGTGTCGCGATATTGGTCCTGCAAACGGGTCATGCTTTCTTCCTCCGGACCTTAGCTCGCAGCCCCGACCGCCTGTCCGCTGCGCTTGAACACGCGCCGCTTCCGACCGTCGACGACCTTGATTCCGACCCGCTCGCCCTTGCCGGTGGCGGGGTTGTAGACCATGACATTGGACTGGTCGATCGGCATCGTCTGCTCGGAGATGCCGCCGTTGGTTCCCTTCATCGGATTCGGGCGAACATGCTTCTTCACCACGTTCACGCCCTCGACCCGGACATGGGTCGCGTCCACGCGCTCGACCACCGTGCCGCGCTTGCCCTTGTCCCGGCCCGCGATCACGACGACTTCGTCACCTTTGCGAATGCGTTGCATCCGAACACTCCTTACAGCACTTCGGGGGCGAGCGAGACGATCTTCATGAACCGCTCGGTCCGCAGCTCGCGCGTCACCGGCCCGAAAATCCGGGTCCCGATCGGTTCGAGCTTGTTGTTGAGCAACACGGCGGCGTTCTTGTCGAACTTGATCGCCGAGCCGTCGCCCCGGCGCAGCCCGCTGGCCGTCCGCACCACGACGGCGCTGTAGACCTCGCCCTTCTTGACGCGGCCACGCGGCGCGGCATCTTTCACCGTGACCTTGATGACGTCGCCGATATTCGCGTAGCGGCGCTTCGAGCCGCCGAGCACCTTGATACACATCACCGCCCGTGCGCCGGTGTTGTCGGCGACGTCGAGCATCGTCTGCATTTGGATCATTTTTTGTCCCAACTTTTCCCGCCGACACCAGGCCGCGCAACGCGGCTCCGGATACGGCGGTCAGTCTTGGTCCCGTCCGGGGAGAAATTGGTCGCTCGATTGCTCAAGCGAGCCCGCGATTGTAATCCGACTTTCGGGAAATATGCAAACCGCCGCGCAACGAGCGGACGCGCCCCCGTCACCCGGCGGGGTTTTCGAACCGGTATACGGCCACCGTCGCCCGCAGATCCTGCAGGAACCGCACCGGCCGGCCGCGGGCGAGCAGCGCGCGGTCGGTGATGCGCAGGCCCAGCCGGGCGGCGAGGACTTCAAAGTCCTTGGGAGTGCAGAGATGGATGTTCGGGGTGTCGTACCACTGATAAGGAATCTCCGGAGTGACGGGCATCCGGCCGCCGAGCAGGGACACGGCATGACGCCAGTGGCCGAAATTCGGGAAACTCACGATGCCACGCCGCCCGACCCGCCCCATTTCGCGCAGGATCGCCTCGACATGGTGCATCGCCTGCAAGGTCTGCGACAGCACGACCGTCTCGAACATGTCGTCGGCAAACATGCGCAGACCGGATTCCAGGTCGGCCTGGATCACGTTGACGCCCCGGCGCGCGCAGGCCAGCACCGACTCGTCGGCGATTTCGACGCCGTAGCCGTGGCAACGGCGGGCGGTGCGCAGGTGCTCGAGCAGGATTCCGTCGCCGCAACCCAGGTCGAGCACGCGCGTGCCGTCGCCGATCCACTGGGCGATGAGGGCAAGATCCTGGCGCAACATCACGCGCCCTCCTGGGCGATGCGCTGGAAATACGCCGCCACGAGGTCGTGGTACCGCGGATCCGCAAGCAGGAACGCGTCGTGCCCGTGCGGCGCGTCGATCTCCGAGCAGACCACGTCGCGCCCATTGGCGATCAACGCCGAAGCGATCTCGCGCGTCCGTTCGGGCGCGAAGCGCCAGTCGGTGGTGAACGAAATGAGGAGAAATTTCGCGATCGCCGGCGCCAGCGCGCGCACGAGATCGCCGCCGTGCTCGCGCGCGGGGTCGAAGTAGTCGAGCGCGCGCGTGATCAGCAGATACGTGTTCGCGTCGAAATACTCGGAGAACTTGTCCCCCTGGTACCGCAGGTAGGACTCGACTTCGAACTCGGCGCCGTAGCCGAAGCCGTAATCGCCGTTGCGCAGGCTGCGGCCGAAGCGCTCGGTCATGTCGTCGCCGGAAAGATAGGTGATATGGCCGAGCATGCGTGCCACCTGCAGGCCGCGCCTGGGCACCACGCCGTGGGCGTAGAAGTCGCCGTCGTGGAAATCGGGGTCGCTGCGGATCGCGGTGCGCGCCACGTCGTTGAAGGCGATGTTCTGCGCCGACAGGCGCGGCGTGGTGGCGATGGCCACGCAGTGCCGGAGGCGCTGCGGGTAGCGGATCGCCCAGGACAGCGCCTGCATGCCCCCCAGCGACCCGCCCAGGACCGCCGCAAAGCGCTCGATGCCCAGGGCATCGGCCAGCCGCGCCTGGGCATCGACCCAGTCCTCGACCGTGACGAGCGGGAACGATGCGCCGTACGGCTTGCCGGTGGCCGGATCGATCGACATCGGCCCCGTCGAGCCGAAACACGATCCCAGGTTGTTCACGCCGATCACGAAAAACCGCCGCGTGTCGAGCGGCTTTCCCGGGCCCACCATGTTGTCCCACCAGCCGGTGCTGCGCGGCACCCCGGCGTAGGTTCCGGCGACGTGGTGGGACGCATTGAGCGCATGGCAGACCAGGACCGCGTTGTCGCGCGCGGCATTCAGGGCACCGTAGGTTTCATAGCGCAATTCGTACCGCGCGAGCTGCGCGCCGCTCGCCAGCGGCAGCGGGACGTCGAAACGCATGGTCCGGGGCTCGACGACGCCGACCGAGCGCGCATCGGCAGGCGCTTCGGCGGTCATTTGTCCTCCCGGCGCACGGCCTTGTCCGCGCGCTGCAAGGCCGACCGGATCTCGATCGGATCATGCATGCGGGCGACGCGCGCGGCGAGGCGGGCCGCGGCCTTCGTGTCCAGCTCGAACAGACGCTGCTTGATCGGCAGGATCTGCGCCGGGTTCATGGAAAACCGCCGCAGCCCCATGCCCAGCAGCAACTCCGAAGCGGCGCCGTCCCCGGCCATTTCGCCGCAGACGGAGACCGGCAATCCGGCCTTTCCTCCGCTGCGGATGGTGGTGTGGATCAACTGAAGCACGGCGGGATGCAGGGGTTCGTAGAGATAGGCGACCGCACTGTCGGTGCGGTCGATCGCGAGGGTGTATTGAATCAGGTCGTTGGTTCCCAGCGACAGGAATTTCAGGCGACGGACAAAGGGGCCGAGATTCAACGCGGCGCCCGGGACCTCGATCATGCCGCCGATTTCGACGCCCGCGCCGAACTTCTGGCGCCGCTCCTTGAGCTGCTCCTGGGCGCGCGCGACGAATGCGATGGCCTGCTCGATCTCATGCAGGTGCGCCAGCATGGGCACCAGCAGGCGCACGGTGCCGTGCTCCGATGCCCGCAGGATCGCCCGCAACTGGGTCAGGAACAGATCCGGATACGCCAGACAATAGCGGATCGCCCGCAGCCCGAGGGCCGGATTGGGCTGCGGGCCGGAGCCGTCGCCGTCGCGCGCCCCCGCCGAGCCGGCATGGGCGCCGGGGTTGAGCACCTTGTCGGCGCCGACGTCGAGCGTGCGAATGACCACGGGCTTGCCCTTCATGGTCCGCGCCACCTTCGCGTAGGCCTCGTACTGCTCGTCCTCCGACGGAAGATCGTCGCGGTTCATGAACAGGAATTCGGTGCGGAACAGGCCGACGCCGTCCGCCCCTGCCTCGAGGGCATCGCGCGCGTCACCGGGCAGCTCGATGTTCGCGAGCAACTCCACCGGCACGCCGTCCCGGGTCTGGGCCACCCTGCCGCGCAGTTTCCGCAGTCCGGCGCGCTGCTGGGTCGTCGCGCGGATCTGCCTCCGGCTTTCGGCCAGGATTTCGGCGTCGGGTCGGAGGTACACCCGGCCCGAATCCGAGTCGACGATCAGGCGGTCGCCCTCGGCAACCGCCTCCCGCACGCCGGCGATGCCGACCACCGCCGGGATCCCCAGGCTGCGCGCAAGAATCGTGGTGTGCGAGGTGGGCCCTCCGATCTCGGTCAGGAACCCGGCAAACGCGACGCCCGAATGCTCGCGAAAATGGAGCACATCGGCCGGCGAAAGATCGTGCGCGACCAGGATCGTCGCCTCCCCGGTGTCGACATCCCGGGGCAGCGGTGCCCGCGCCGACCGCCCCCCGGCCAGCCGGCGCAGGACCCGCTCGACCACCTGCCGCACGTCCTGCGACCGGCTGCGAAAATATTCGTCGTCGATGGCCTCGAACTGGCGGCACACCTCCTCCAGCTGGATGGTCAGCGCCCATTCCGCATTGATGTGGCGGGTGCGCACCAGATCCCGCGGCGCATCGCACAAAAGGGAATCGTCGAGAATCATCCGGTGCAGATCGAGAAACGCGCCCACCTCCGCGGGAGCGGTCTCCGCGACGTCGGCACGCAGTTCCTCGATCTCGGCGCGCACCAGGGAAAACGCGTTGTTGAGCCGGGCGACTTCGTGCAGCACCGCGTCCGGCGCGATGTGGTACTGGGGGATCTCGAACTCGCTCGGCGCGAGCAGGTGCGCGCGGCCGATCGCGATGCCGCAGGCAACGCCATAGCCGCCGAGTTGCTGGACCAACGAGGGTATGCTCTCCAATCTTCCCCCGTACACGCTAGCGGGCCGCCGCGGCGATCTCGCCGAACCCGCCCTCGATGAGTTCGCCGACCGCGTGCACCGCCTGCTCCGCGTCGGGGCCGCTGGCGTCCACCGTCACGACCGCGCCGGGCCCGGCGGCGAGCATCATCACGCCCATGATCGATTTCGCATTGACCCGCCGGCCCTCCTTGGCGATGAACACCTCGCTCTGGAAGCGGGACGCCACCTGGGTCAACTGCGCGGAAGGCCGGGCATGCATCCCGAGCTTGTTCCGGATGGTGAACGACTGCGAGATCACGCGGCCCCTCCGTCGCCGCGTTCGGGCCCGGGAGCGGTCACCCGCTGCGCGCCCTGCACCGCGCCATGCAATGCCTTTTCCACGACGTCCTCCAGACCCGATGCGCTGTAGCAAAGCGCGCGCAGCAACATCGGCATACTTGCCCCGGAGACTACCGCAACCCGGCCGGGCTCCACGAGCGATGCCGCAACATTGCCGGGGGTTGCGCCGAGCAGGTCGGTGAGCACCAGGACGCCGTCACCCCGATCCGCCTCCGCAAGCCGCGCACGCGCCTGCACCGTGGCCGCGCCGACGTCGGCGTCCGGCGCCACGTCGAGCGCAATGAGCCGACGCGACGCGACGCAGAGGTCGCGGCTGTAGACGTGGCGCGACGCGCTGACGAGAGCCGATGCCAACGGCGCATGGGCGATGACGAGGATTCCCGGCATGCGGCGCCCCTCAATCCCGCTTGCGCATCGCCGGGGCGGGAGGAATGCCGACGTGCCGTTCCAACTCCTCGACGAACATCGACGCGACCGAAAATCCGGTCTGCGCTTCGATCTCGACGAAGCACGTCGGGCTCGTGACGTTGATTTCCGTGACGAAATCGCCGATCACGTCCAGCCCCACCAACAGCAGACCCCGCCCGGCAAGCACCGGCCCGACGTGCTCGGCGATCTGCCGGTCCCGGGCGCCGAGCGGCTGGGCGCGGCCGGTCCCGCCGGCAGCGAGATTGCCGCGCGCGTCGCCCGGCCTGGGGATCCGCGCCAGGGCGAACGGTGCCGGCGCTCCGCCGATCAGCAGGATCCGCTTGTCTCCCTGGGCGATTTCCGGCAGGAAACGCTGCGCCATGACGGTCCGCGTCCCGAGGCGGGTCACGGTCTCCAGGATCGCGTTGGTGTTCGGGTCTCCGGCCTCGATCCGGAACACGCCGGCGCCGCCCATGCCATCGAGGGGCTTGACGACGATGCCGCCGTGTTCCTCGCGGAAGCGCAGGATGCGGGCGGGATCGCTGCTCACCAGCGTGGGCGGGATGAACTCCGCAAATTCGGTGATCGCGAGCTTTTCGTTGTGGTCCCGCAAGGCGCGCGGATCGTTGAAGACGCGCGCCGGCCGGGGCGCGCGCACCGCCGCCTCCAGCAGATGGGTGGCATACAGATATTCGAGATCGAAGGGCGGATCCTTGCGCATCAGGACGGCGTCGAACTCCGCCAGCGCCCGCGAGCGCGTTTCCTGCACCGCGAACCAGGGCGCCGCGGCCGTCCCATCCGGCAGCGCGATGCGGCGGGCGGATTCCGCCCGCACCGCATCCGCCTCCCATGCCAGGGCGCGGGGCGTGCACGTCCAGACCTGGTGCCCGCGGCGCTGGAGCTCGCGCATCATGGCGATGCTCGAGTCCTTCGCCGGCTTGAGCGCTTCCAGCGGATCGATGACGAACAGGAACGTCATGCCGCAGTCCGCTCCAGCTCCCGCGACGCGGCGAGCAAGGCCAGGCGCCCGATCACCCCGTACACGTAGAAACGATTGAGCGCGCAGGCGCCCGGCGCGGCGTGGGTGTCCGGCAGGTTGCAGCTGCCATCGAACGGCAGGGGGACGAAATGCATGCCCGGCGCATTGAGGTTCTCGTCGACGCCGCGCTCGGGATGCACGCGGTGGAAACCGCCGACCACGTAGCGGTCGATCATGTAGACGACCGGCTCGGCGACCCCCTGCGAGACGGTTTCATAGGAGGGAACCCCTTCCTGCACGATCACCTCGGTGACCCGCAGCCCTTCCTTGACCACCGCCATCTTGTTGCGCTGCCTGCGGTTCAGGGATTCGACCTCCGAGGCATCCCGCACCGTCATGATTCCCATGCCATAGGTTCCGGCGTCGGCTTTGACGATGACGAACGGGTCCTGCCGGATGCCATGCTCACGGTACTTTTCCCGGATCGCGGCGAGCAGGCGGTCGATCTGCTGCGCCAGGCATTCGGCGCCGGCGCCCTCGCGAAAATCGATCTCGCCGCAGACCGCAAACAGCGGGTTCACCACCCACGGATCGATTCCGACGAGTTGCGCGAATTCCGCCGCCACCTCGTCGTAGCACGCGAAGTGCTGCGACTTCCGGCGCACCGACCAGCCGGCGTGCAAGGGCGGCAGCAGAGCCTGGGCAGGATCGAGATCGCGCAACATGGGGGGCGTGCCCGCCGACAGGTCATTGTTGAGCAGGACGATGCACGGGTCGAACCCGGCCACCCCCAGCCGCGCCCCGCGGCGCTCCAGCGGCTCGATCCGCAGGGCATCCCCGCCGGGCAAGGCGACGGCGGTCTCGGCCACGAGTTCCTCGGCCAGGCTGGCGATCCGCACCTCCAGTCCGGCCGATTCGAGAATGCGCGCCAAGCGGGCGACGTTCTGGAGATAGTAGACGTTGCGGGTATGCCGCTCCGGAATCAGCAGCAGCTTGCGCGCCTCCGGGCAGGTGCGCTCGATCGCGAACTGCGCGGCCTGCACCGCCGAGGGAAGCGCTTCGTCGGCCAGGTTGTTGAACCCGCCCGGAAACAGGTTGGTATCGACCGGGGCCAGCTTGAACCCCGCATTGCGCAGGTCCACGGAGGCGTAGAACGGCGGCGTGTGTTCGTGCCACTGGTGGCGAAACCAATGCTCGATCGCCGGCATGGCGTCGAGAACGCGCTGCTCGAACTCCAGGGCCGGGCCGGCGACAACCACCGGGGCAGCAGGGCTGGACAAAGGGATTACTCCTTGGGAGGGGGGATCCGCCCGATTCTATTCCAGGGTCGGAAAACCGCGGAAAACCGCGCCGGACACCGGCCTGCTGACGCCGCGCGCGCACGCCAAACTGAGGATCCGATAAGCAATGACGCGAGCCCGCTGCGAAAAACACAACACCCCTCAAGCCGAGGTGGGAATGAGATTGCATAGCGTTTGCAAATGCGGCACCCTTACTCCTGCGACGAGGTCCCTGCCGTTTTCCCGGACCCCGCCGAGCCGCAGCGCCTCGGCCCCCGCGGGCGCGCTCATCCGCTCCGTTCGTTCCGCAAGGAAGAGACCATGCTACCGGACCTCGTGCAGCACCTGGCAAACCTGACCGTGTTCGCGGCCCTCGGTGCCGTTGCCGGCACCGCCTTTCCCATCGCCCTGGTGGGTCGACGCACCATGCGCTACGCGGGGCACTACCTGCCCGAAAAGACCCAGAAATGGCGTCAACTTGCCTTTTGGAGTCTGATCGCCGCCTGCGCCGCGATCCCGTGGATCGCTCTGGCGCTCGGACAGTGGTTCGAGGGCGCGGACATCCACCAGGCCCACGGGGTCGCCATGACGATGGCGGCATTGGTGTCCATGACCTACCTGGTGCGGCGCTGGCGCCTGTACGGCTGAGCGTCTGAGCGGCCGGACCGCCCAGACGTACCGGAACCTTTGCTTTTCCCGGTCGTTCCGGATTACCATGAAGGCGTTAGCGCACCATCGAGCAACAGGGGGCCGCGGGCAGGTGCCGCGGGCCAAGTTCCGAGCGGGTGATTCAAGGCAGCGCACCCGCAGGGAGGCATCGGCCCCCTCGATCAACCGGGAACCATGCCCAACGCTGTCCACTACCTCGACGCAGTCGAGCCCGATCGTGCGCGGGCCGTTTTGCTGGCGTGGAAGACGCAATTCCCCGCGATGGGGGTGTTCGCGCTGCTTCCCGAACCGGAGGCGCCCGCAGTCGCTACGCTGCAAGCCCTGGCGGCCGAGGTGGACATCCCGATTTTCGGCGGCATATTCCCGGCGCTGATCGCCGAACAGGGATTCCGGAACTCCGGCTGCCTGCTGCTCCGCTTCGATGAAGCGCCGTTCGCGGTATTTTCCGACCCGATCACGGACGACGGGCGCCATGTCGCCGTCGCGGAGCGGATCGGAGCGCAGATCGCCGCGCAGGTCGCTGCGGCCGACGACGAGTGCACGCTGTTCATGCTGTTCGACGCACTGGTGCCCGTGATCGGCTCCATGCTCGACGCGCTTTATCTCGAACTTGCCGACCGGGTGCACTACGCCGGCGCAAGCGCCGGCAGCGAATCGTTCCAGCCCATGCCCTGCCTGTTCGACCGCACCCGGCTTCTGGGCAACCGGGCGCTCTTTCTGCTGCTGCGCAATCACCATGGCGCGATCCTCGAGCATGGCTATTGCCTGCCGGAGCGCACCTATCTGGCCACCACGACCGAAGGCAACCGGATCACGCACATCGACTGGCGGCCGGCGTTCGACGTCTACTGCGAACTCGCGCAGGCCCATTACGGCGTCGCGATCACGCGCGACAACTTCTATCGGCATGCCGTCCACCTGCCGTTCGGCATCGTCCGGGCGAACCACAACATCCTGGTGCGGATTCCCACCACCCTGCATGAAGACGGATCGATCGGCTGCGTGGGGGAGATCCCGCCCCACTCGATGCTGACCCTGCTCGGCGGCCCCGCCGTCGACACCCACGACACGGTGGATGCGCTGGTGGAGCGCGTCTCGCGCCTCAACGGCGACGTCGCGGGGCGCAACAAGCTGCTCTTCTACTGCGCCGGGCGCCGCCTGCACCTCGGGCTGCCCGATGCCGAATCGGAGCTGCGCGAGCTGCATCGCCGCAGCCGCTGCCGCGAAATCGCGGGCGCCCTTTCGCTGGGCGAGATCGGCGCATCGACCTTGTGGGGGTATCCGCTGTTCCACAACGCCGCGCTCGTCGCCGCGCTCTGGTAAGAGCGGCGCCATGGCAACCGCGACGCCGGCGCTCGTCAACACCGATCATGTTCTGCCGGTTCTCTACGACCTCCTGCTGACGATCGGCGGCGAAACCAAACTGCGGCCGCTGCTCGCGCGGGTTCTGCAGCGCCTGCTCTATCACACGTCGTTCCCGGTCGGCATCGCACTCCTCGACCTGACCCACCCGCCCGACGGATCGACGGCGCGCGAAGGCCGCATCGCCGCGGTCGTCGGCGACTTTCGCCTGCGCGAGCGCGAGGGGCAGGCGCTGCGCATCCCGGCGGCCCTGATGCGGGACGACGTGGTCCGCGAGGAGGACGGGGCGGCCCTGCTCGCCGAGCTCGGGCTCCCCCGCTACCGTTCGTTTCTCGCCCTTCCGCTCAACGGGACGGGGCTGCTGCTGCTGCTCGCGCCGGTCATTCCGGAAACCCGCCTGCCGCTTGCCAGCATGTTCCGCCCCGTCCTGGCCCACCTCACCAACGCCGTGCGTCTGTGCCGGGAACGCGAAACGCGGACCGCAAACCTGATCGCCGCCAACGTCAACCTGGAGGCGCAACGGCATCTGCTGGCCAGCGTCTACGATTCAATGCAGATCGGCGTGCTCATCTCCGACGCATGCGGCACCATCGTCGCCGTCAACCCGGCGTTCACCCGCATCAGCGGGTACGCGGGCGACGAGGTGATCGGCGCCAATCCGCGGATTCTGTCGTCGGGACGCCAGGACCCGGCGTTCTACGCCGCGTTCTGGCGCTCGCTCACCCAGCAGGGGTACTGGCAGGGCGAAATCTGGAACCGCCGCAAGAATGGCCAGCTGTGCGCCGAGTGGCTGTCCATCACCCGTGTGCGCCACGAGCGCAGCGGGGAGGTCCACTACGTCGCGATCTACTCCGACATCACGGAGCGGAAGGAGGCGCAGCAGCGCATCGACCACCTCGCGCACTACGATCAATTGACCGGTCTGCCCAATCGCACCCTGCTCTACGACCGATTCCAGCGCGCCGCCGCGTATGCGGTGCGTCACGACGAACAGATGGCGATGCTGTTCGTCGACCTCGACAACTTCAAGTACATCAACGACGTCTTCGGCCATTCCGTCGGCGATGCGCTGCTGGCCGAAGTCTCGCGCCGACTGCGCGACATGCTGCGGGAAACCGA
The DNA here is from genome assembly GCA_021838715.1 of Pseudomonadota bacterium. Taxonomy (GTDB): domain Bacteria; phylum Pseudomonadota; class Gammaproteobacteria; order Burkholderiales; family Burkholderiaceae_F; genus GJ-E10. The sequence continues at coordinate 159,666 of JAKCCX010000001.1, forward strand.
CATCCTGAGCCGCCTGGGCGGAGACGAGTTCGTCGCCATCCTGACGGAGGTCCACAATGCCGACGCCGTCACCACCGTGACCGAGGAACTGGTGCGCGCGCTGCGCCAGCCGTTCCAGATCGACGGCCACACCTTCCATACCGGCAGCAGCGTCGGCATCAGCCTCTATCCGGGAGACGGCGCCGACTTCGACACGCTGCTGCGGCACGCCGACATGGCGATGTATCACGCCAAGGCGGCGGGGCGCGACACGTTCCGCTTCTTCACCCAAGCGATGAACCGGGCGCTGGTCAAGCGGCTGGACCTGGAACAGCGCCTGCGCGCCGCCCTGTCCGAATGCGGATTCCGCCTGCACTTCCAGCCGCAGGTCCGGCTCTCCGATCGCGGCGTCGAGTCGATCGAGGCGCTGCTGCGCTGGCCGGTGAACGGCGAGCACATGATCCCGCCGAGCGAATTCATCCCGGTCGCGGAGGAAAGCGGACTCATCGTCCCGCTCGGCAAATGGGTGCTGCGCGAAGCCTGCCGCTGCGCGCAGCGCTGGCGCCAGGCCCAGGGGCGCGACATCCCGGTCGCGGTGAATCTGTCCGCGGTGCAATTGCGTCGCGGCGACATCGTCGAGACCGTGCGCAATGCCCTGGCGCAGAGCGGATTGCCCGCACACTGCCTGGAACTCGAACTGACCGAGGCGATGTTCATCCGCGACGCCGAACGGATGGAGACGGTCGCGCGCGAACTGAAAGGAATGGGCGTCCGGCTGGCGCTCGACGATTTCGGAACCGGCTGTTCGAACATGGCATCGCTCAAGCGCATGCAGTTCGACAAGCTGAAAATCGACCGCTCATTCGTGCGCGAGATCGCCGACAGCGCCGAATCGGCGGCGATCGTCCGCGCGATCGTCGAGATCGGCCGCAGCCTTCGCCTGCTCGTCACCGCCGAAGGCGTGGAAACGCAGGGCCAGGCGGATTTTCTGCGCGGCATCGGCTGCGATTTCGCACAGGGATACCTGTTCTTCCGGCCGCTGCCGGAGCATGGCCTGTCGGTGCTGTTGACGGAACCCGGGCGATCGCTGCACTGACCGCGGAACCGATCCAACCCCGACCGCCGGGTCGTCAGTAGTTGTTCCCGCGCGCAAGCAGGATCGTCGCGATGCGGACGATGCCGTAGGTGATCCAGTCGAGCACGCGCTCGCCCCAGGAGCGCTTCGAAAAAAGCAGGGCGTGCAACTGATGCGATCCGGTCTGGATGGCCGTCTCGAGCAGGTTCCGCAGCGCTTCCGAAAAAGCGCGATCGCGCACCAGCACGTTGGCCTCGCGCGCCAGCAGCAGGCTCAGCGGGTCGATGTTGCTCGACCCGACAGTCGCCCAGTCGTCGTCGACCACGGCGACCTTCGCATGGAGATAGCTGTCGCGATACTCGAATATCTCGATCCCCGCATCGAGCAACTGGCCATAGAGCGCGCGTTGCGCGTAATGCTGGATGAGGTACTCGATGCGTCCTTGCAGCAGCAGCCGCACGCGCACGCCGCGGTGCGCGGCGCGCACCAGCGCGCGGCGGAACCGCCGCCCCGGCAGGAAGTACGCGTTGGCCAGCAGGATCTCGTGCCGCGCCGACCGGATCGCGGCGAGATAGCTGCGTTCGATCGTGTGCCGGTTGCGCAGGCTGTCGCGCAGGAGGAACGCGGCGCGCACGCCGTCCGGTTCCGGTGGCGATGGGCGCGGTCGGTGCGGCGGCGGGCCGGACAGTTCGCGCAGGTTCGCGACGCCGATCGACCACCATAGGCGATGCACCGCGTGCGCGACCGCCGCGACGATCGGCCCCTCACATTGCACCGCGATGTCGAGGCGCGGGCCGATGCGATCGCCGTCATGCTCGTCGCGCTCGGGATCGTCGTTGACGTTGATTCCGCCGACGAAGGCGATGCGATCGTCGATCACGGCGATCTTGCGATGCAGGCGCCGGAACATATGGCGCCGCGGGCGCCACCAATGCGCCGGCCGGTAGATCCGTACCGCGACGCCCTGCGGTGCCAGACGACGGACGAGCCGTTGTGCGAAGTCCCCGCCGCCATAGCCATCGATCAGAACGCGAACCTGGACACCCCGGGCGGCCGCGGCAACCAGCGCGTCGATCACCCGGCCGCCGATCCGGTCGTCGGCGAAGATGTAGGTTTCGAGGTTCACGGAATGCCGTGCGCCCGCCACCGCCTCGAGCAGCGCCTCGAAATACGGACCTGCCGACGCGAACAGGCGCAGGCGGTTGCCATCGCGCAGCCGCGGCCTGGCCAGCGGTTCGAACTTTCCTTCGAGAACCGCGGCGATCAGGCCGGAGGTCGGCCGCGGCGGCGCCGTACGGCTCACGACCACTCCAGATCTGCGATCAGGGGCGCGTGATCGGAACAGCGCGCCCACGCCACGCCGCGCGGCACGCGCGCGGCAAGCGCCCGGAACCCGCGGACATAGATCCGATCGAGCGTGAGCCACGGGGAAAAACTCGGGAAGGTGCGCGCCACGCGGGGTTGCCGGTGCGGCGGCAGCATCCGCTCCGTCCAGGCGGAGGGCGGCATCACCTCCGCCGCCT
>JAKCCX010000067.1 GCA_021838715.1 Pseudomonadota bacterium
TTACGGTCGAACCGCATTGTCGTCTCCTGATTTGCTCGTGTTCCCCGTCACTGAGAAACATCGTGGTCGCTGTAACCACGCGTATAGTGATGGCGGACCATGGGCATTAATAGAGAGACTACCCCTGAAAGCTTTTGGAGAGAAAAATGGGAATATTTCTGCCGATGGTAGGTTATGTTGCAGCGCGTAAGCATAATGAGGATGATGGAAGGGAGTGGAATAGAAAAAAAATAGCCGAGGTTGACAGGTTTGTTGGGGCCATGCGGATTGCATATCGCGAAGGATGGGGGGAAGCTTTAGCACCATTAACCGAACACACGAGAAATGGTGCGGAAGAAATTTTCAAAATACACGAAAAAACCTACGAACATAAGATATTTTTTGATAACGATCTTATAAACAGACCTCAAATGAAAGAGATGATAAATTTTCTCATGTCCAACCCGCGCGGAGGAACTATATGCGTGGTTGATAAAAATGATTTAATTGACAATAATGGAGAACAATATACGATAACACAATGCAAGACAGTTCAATTAATGCTTGCAATTCCTGTTTTAGAATGCGGATTTGCTAAAAATAATGGGAGCTTGAGTAATAAGCTCGCACGGAACTATGGAAATAGCCAAATTATACAAGACATTGTGATGAGTGCACTCAGTATGCGCGATGCCCATACGAGAAGAATGGGAGCACACGAGTTCCAAAAACGACTGTGTGACATGAAAACCGCGAATCTGTCAGACGCCTCCGCCTACCGCGCCATGAGGGAAGCTCATGACGCTGGCACCCTTTGCCCGGACTGTGTGACGAAGTGGGCCTCGCATCAGAACGTAATCAATCCGCGTGCGCAGCATATCCCATCACACAAAGTAGCGTGATCGGATGGGGATGCGCCGCAAACGCAGGATAGGAACGGGTGGTTGTTTGCCGCGGTGAGCCGGGATCGTTCTGCTTTGCCCATTCCCGGGGAAGCTGATGGCAGCGCTGGACACGTCGTTTTCCGCGCAGCGGCGTGTCCTGCTCGCGCGCGTTGCGTGATGCCGGTTTGCTGCCGCGTTATCCGGGAATACCGGGCTAAAACAGGCCGCCAGAAAAATCCGGTTTTTTCTGTACGCCATGTTTTCCGGGGGAGGGGCCGGGTTCAGGAGGGCCGTGCTTCCGGTCTGGCCTGGCTGGATTCGCCACCCGATTTTGGCGGGAATCGTCATCCGGCGCAGAAGGCATTCCATCGAAAGATGGGATGCGAGCCCCGAGGAGGTGCGCATCCCGCAACGCGCGCGCGTAGGCTTTCAGATGTGCGACACCTTCGGCGGGCACGAGGACTTCGATGCGGCGGAAATCCTGTGCCGCTTGCCGTTTTCGATAACGAGACTGCTTGTCTGGCATGGCTATGATGACCTTGGAAAGGGCTGACGGTATTCCGGATACTTTCCGGAAACACTCCGGAATACCGGCCCGAAGGTATTCCGGATACTTCCCGGAAAGTATCCGGAATACCAGGCGGGAAATGCCGCCCATTTAGGGGGAATTGAGCATTATAGATGCCGGCAAGCCATGCGCGGTATACCGCGCGACCCTTGGCAAGGGGGCTGAGGCCCCCGTTGCATCCCCCTTCGCGGCACCCCTCCGGCGTGGCCCCGCGGTCGCCCGTCACCACCCAAGGGTTCCGTCATGAGCACCGGCACAGATAAACGCCAGCGGGAATTCGTGATCTCGTTTCGTGTCGGTGGCGATGAGTATGAGCATATCCAGACCGAAGCCGACCAGGCCGGGGTGACTGTGGGAACGTTCGCACGCGATGTGCTGGTCAATGCCAGGGCTCCCCGCCGCGTCCGGCGACCACCTGCCGCCAAGGCGGAATTGGTCCGCATTCTCGGCGAGCTCGGGAAGATCGGTTCAAACGTAAACCAGCTCGCTCACAAGGCGAATATCGGCCAGCTGCGGCTGCTTGACCCGATGGTTCTTCTTCAGCTCCAGGATGATCTCGAAGAGCTGCGTGACGCGCTCATGACAGCGCTTGGACGCCAGCCGTGATCATCAAGGGCCAATCACGGGCGCGCGCCTCGGAGCTGGCGGCGCATCTTCAGCGTGCTGATACCAACGAGCGGACGGAGACCATCGAGGTGCGGGGAACCATTGCCCGCGATCTGGAGAATGCGCTGCGGGAAATGGAAGCGCTTGCGTCCGGGACGCGGTGCAAGAACCCGCTCTATCACGCCTCGATCAATGTTCCGATCCAGGAGCGGCTTGGCATGGATCACTGGCAGCAGGCCGTCGACCGCTTGGAGGAAAAGCTCGGGCTCACCGGTCAGCCGCGCGCCGTGGTGATGCATGAGAAATTCGGGCGCGAGCATATCCATGTGGTTTGGGGACGGGTGAGGGCGGACACGCTGGTCGCCGTGGCCGATAGCCATAACTACCTGAAACACGAAATGGTTGCCCGCGAACTGGAGCGGGAATTCGGGCATGAACGCGTTCAAGGCGCACATGCCGAGCGGGGTGGCATTCCTCGCCCTGAACGAACCTTTTCCCATGCCGAGCAGCAGACCGCGGAGCGCACCGGCATCAATCCCAAGACCATCAAAGCCCAGATCACCGCGCTCTGGCGGGCGGCCAATGGCGCCGAGGCTTTTCTGGTCGCTCTGGAACAAGCCGGATATCGCCCGGCGCTCGGTGCGCGGCGGCAATATGTTGCCGTGGACCAGGCCGGGACGGTTCATAGCCTCGCGCGCCGGATCAACGGCATGCGCGCCGCGGATCTGCGGCGCGCATTCGCCGCTCTCCCCCTGGCGCGGTTTCCAGCGGTGGCAAGCCTTGGTAAGGCGCCGCAGGCGGAGGCGATACCATCCTCTGACCTTGGCCAATCCGCGGCGAGGCCGGTGGATCCGGTCAAGATATTCGTCGAGCTGCTGCGCACCCAATCCTTTGTCACCGAGGGCGAAATCCGCCAGGCGCTGGTCAGTAAAGGGGTTCCCTCACCGGCGCCGATGATCGCGGCCATCGCCGCCCATCCGGAAACAATCCGATTGCTTGATCCGGAAGGAAAGGAAGAAATCGGCTGGACATTGCGATCCATCCGCGAGCAGGAGCGTGCCACCCTCGCCCGCGCGGCCTCGCTTGCGGCATCCGGGCGCCACGAGGCCGGCACGAGGTTCATATTGGCCGTCGCGCGCGAAATGACACTCGACGACGAACAGGTGGAAGCGGTGCGGCATGTGCTCGACGAGGGAAGCCTGAAAATCCTCGAAGGCCGGGCCGGGACTGGGAAGAGCCATACCCTGTCCGCGGTTCGCCAGGCCGCTGAGCGGGACGGCTATGAGGTCATAGGTCTGACGCCCACCAATGCCGTGGCGCAGGATTTGCGGGACAGTGGATTTAGCCGTGCGACCACGCTCCATTCCCTGCTGTGGTATCGTGACCATGCGCCAGATCATCCCAATGCGCGGGTGCCCCGGAAATCGCTCATCATTGTTGACGAGGCCGCGATGCTCAGCACCCAGCACCTCGATCGGCTGACCCGGCTTGCCGTCGAGACGGGGGCAAAGCTCGTTCTCGTCGGCGACGATCGCCAGCTGACTTCGATCGAGCGTGGCGGGGTGTTCTCCGACATCCGGGAACGAATTGGCAGCGCGACCCTGTCGACCGTACGCCGCCAGCATCAGGACTGGGCACGGCAAGCGGCGCGGGATTTTGCCGAAGGTCACTTCCGCGAAGGTTTGGAGGCCTATGAAAGCCGGGGCCTCATTCACTGGCAGGAGGACATCGAGCAAGCGCGGGCGGCTCTCCTCGCGCGGTGGAAAGCCGATACCGAGGTGGCCCGCGGGAAGCGGTTTGTTTTCGCCTACACGAACGAGGAAGTGCGGCGGCTGAATGACGCCATCCAGGCGATCGAGATCGAGCGCGGCCGGGTTCGGGATTGCGTAACGCTGGAGACCGAGCGCGGGACCGTTTCCGTCGGCGTGGGAGACCGCATAGCCTTTCGGGGAACATGGAAGCCCAGAGGCATCTACGCCGGGGCGCTCGCCACCGTGGTTTCGATCGAAGGAGGGCGTATGACCGTCCGGTCGGATCGGGGGCGGGAGATCGTTTTCGACAACCGGGAGTTCACCAATATCGATCTGGGCTATGCCGGCACGATCTATCGGGGCCAAGGCAAGACCCTCGATCAAACCTATCTCCTGCACACCCATCACTGGCGGGACGCGGCAAGCTACGTTGCGATGACGCGTGCCCGCGCCCAGACCGAGGTCTTCGTCAGTCGCGATCACGCCGCTACCCTACGCGCTCTTGCCGCCCAGATGGCGCGACAATCAAGCCGAGGGTCATCCCTTCGCTACGAGGCGCGGACCGCGATGGCCCACCAACAGGTGGCGGATCTCGAGCGGGATTATGAAGCGGAACCGTTCGTTCACTGATATCCGCCGCGCTGCTGTTCGATGCCTTCCACTTCTCCATCGCCTCACCTGATACGCGGCTATCGAAAAACGGGTCTCGGAGCTGACGTTATCGCCTACAACCGCGGGCCGTCCGACAGCGAATACCAGATTCCCCGCGCATCAGCCTTATCCAAGCAGATGCCGGATGTCGGCAAGCGTGACCATCAGCGTCATGGGTTCGGCCGGCGACGGATCGAAGCCGAGCGCCAGGTAGAAGGCCTTGGCCTGGTCGGAGATCGCGTGCACCACGATGCCGCGAATGCCGATCGTGTCGGCGGCATGGGCGACGCGCAGGGCGCAGTCCCGAAAGAGCGCGCGGCCAAGGCCCTTGCCCTGCCACGAGCGGTCGATCGCGAGCCGTCCCAGCACGGCGACCGGGATCGGGTCCGGCATGTTGCGCCGGAACCGGCCGACGCTGCTGGGAGCCGCAATCGCACCCGAGGCCAGGGCGTAGAAGCCAACCACATTATGGTTCTCGGTGACGACGAAGGTGCGCGAGGCACCACTCAGCTGGTTGGCGCGCGCCCGCCGCTTGAGCCAGTCGTCGAGAGAGGGGACGCCGGAGAAGAAATCGTTCAGCTCATGCAAATCTGCGAGCGGCGTCGGCGGCGACAGCGGCACGGATTAGTCCCAGGGCGCCGCGGTCTGCATCGTGCGGCGCAGCCGCTCGTTCGGCTTCGGCGCCTCATCCAGCCGCGCCAGAAAGGCCGCGTAGGTCTCCGGGCTTACCGCAAACACCGCGCGGTCAAGCAGCGCTTCTTCGGCGGCGCGCCGCGCGGCTTCGAGCACGAAATCGGTGCGGGTCTTCCCCGTGAGGGTCGCGGCGCGATCGATCAGGCCGCGCTCTTCCGGCTTGATGCGCAGGTTCAGCGTGTCGCGCCGCGCCATAGTCTGTGACTTCGGCATGGCCATCTCCATTTCCCCCCATATAGGCACAGAGTAATGCTATTGTCATTACCAAGCTTCCTATGAGACCATCGGTTTCGGGTGAATTTTGACTTTGCCAGGATCAAGGGCTGGCTCTGGTGCAAACGGCTGGCACCAGCCATCGCCGGGGCGGGGTGACCGTGGCTGGGAAAGCGCGCGGTAGCGTGTTTGTATTGTATAACACGCTACGGCCCTCTACATTCGCGCCATGGCGAAGAGGACCACCATGACCGGCGCGGCCAAACGCAAAGACTATCCGCTCTCGATGCGGCTCCCGGAAGGCGATATCGCCATCATCGACCGTGCCGCCGACCTGCGTGGCCGGTCGCGGACCGACTTCGTGCGGGAGGCGGCGGTCCGGGCCGCCGAGGAAGTGCTCATGGAAAGCACGCTGCTGCGCATGACCCCGGAGGGCTTCGAGGCGTTCGTCCAGGCTATCTCCGCGCCCGCCGCCCCAGTGCCCGAAATGGTGGCGTCCCTCCGCCGCAAGGCGCCGTGGGAGAAGGGCACGGCAAAGCGCTGATGGCGGCGCCGCCGCTCTCCGCGCCCGAGTTGCTGAATGCCGGCCACGACGTCACCCTGTTCTCCTGCGGCAAGCCCTCCCTCGATCATTGGCTGAAGACCCGAGCGCTCGCCAATCAGCAGAAGGGGTTTACGGTGGTCATGGTCGTCCATGTGGCGGGCCGTGTCGCCGGCTATTACGGCCTGGCGCCGACCGCCATCGTCCCCGCCGCCCTGCCGCGCTCGATCCGCACCGGCCAGCCGCCGAACCCGGTGCCGTGCATTCTGCTCGGCCAGCTTGCCACCGATCTGGCCTGGGTCGGGCGGGGGATCGGCACTGGCCTCTTCAACCACGCGCTCGCCCGCAGCGTCAGCGGCGCCGCGCTGATCGGCGGGCGCGCCTTGGTCGTCAATGCCGCCGACGACGAGGTGGCCGTGTTCTGGCGCCGCCGCGGGTTCCTGCCGTCCAAGGACGACGCGCTGGTACTGTTCCGGTCCATCGCCGACATCGCGGCCTCGCTGAAGGCGGTTGATCCCCACGCCGACGATCAGTGACTTCGTTCAGTGTCGAATCCATACCGGGCGCGGTGCCAGGCGAGATTGGCGCGGTGCCGGGCAGTCAGTCCTTGCAGCGCCGATCCGGGACCCGCGCCCAACGCCGCCGTCGCCGCCGCGCCAAGAGTTGGGGAAACCAGCGCGGCACCGTCATCGGCGAAGCTGACAAGGCCGGCATCGAAGGCCGCATCCCACAGGGCCGAGAGCAGGAGCCCGTTATGCACGTCCAGCCGCTCGGCGTCGGTCGTGCATTCGGACCATGGCACGATGTGGGAGGCACGGAGCAGCGCCGGGTTGGTGATGCCGGTCAGGGGGCAGCGCCCGCCCCAATAGGCCATAAGCGCCTGGCGGAACACGCCCTGGCCGATACGCTGAACGACCAGACGCTCGGCCTCGGTGGCGCGGGGCAGGTTTTCGGCGGCAGCCTGGAACTGCACGAGCGGTGCGTCCGGCAGGCTCACCCCGAGGCGGTAGGCGCGATCGAGAGCGGCGTAGAGCGGTGGCAGCGTGTCGAAAACGAACATCGCCACCCCCGGCCCGTTGACGAGCGCGGTCGCGGCCGCCCCGATCTCCGCCGCGACCTCCGCGCGGTCGAGCGCGAGCAGCCAGGGTCCGGTCGGCGAGACGCCGGCGATCCAGACATCGCCTTGGGCGGTGGTGGACCCGAAGCGCAGCCAGCCATTCTCCACGCCGCGGGATAGCCGAAAGCCGTTATCCGCGGCGGCTTTCTGCGCTTCGGTGCGGACGACGAAGCCCGGAGGGTCTTCGGGGACGATCGCGGCTGGTGCGCGAAGCGCCACGCCTCACGTGCCCCAGTCGGTGATGGGATGCCCTGAGAGATGGACGACCTCCACGAACACCGACGCCAAGGCCAGGCGGAGCTTGGCCCTTTGCAGTCGCCGCGTACGGTCGGGTGGCGGATCTGAGCGAAGAATACTGGCGTGAGTGGAACAAGGCCCCAGTGCATCCGTGACGGGATCAGCATTCACGCAGATCTCCCGGCGCCCCGCCCCGTCGCGCAACTGCCGCATCGACCCAGCAGATCCGCGCGCGACGACAGGATCACCCGCCCAGGCGTCCTCTCGATTGCGGGCAGCAGCGCGCCGCGCGAGGTCGGCAGGCTCCGTCATGGGGCGCAGCACGGATACGCTCTTGCCGTTTTTTCCCTCCAGCTCCTGCTCTGGAAACGCTGCAACCGACAGCTCAGCTTGCCCTGCTGCGCCACGCGCGAGCCAGCCCCGTAATGGCACGATCCGGATCACGGTCTCGTCGTCTGCCACCGGGCCTGGTGCGCCGTCCGGCGCATGCCCTTCACAGGGGCAAGGTTCTGGCGCTGCGCTCATTCGTAGAAATCGGCGACCGCCTTGTAGAAGGGCTCCAGCGAACCGCCGTCGTCGAACGCAATGACGTCGCCATCTGTCACGTTGCCGCCGATACGGAATACCCAGGTCAGGTGATGATCCGGCGCGAGGATGGCTTCCATTCGATTGTCAGACCTAAACCACGTGAAAATGATCTCACCATCGGAAGATACTGTGACCTGGGGAAATTCGAGGGTCTCGGGCAACTCTCCTAACAGCCGACGCGCGTGCTCGATCGTCTCCGCAGAAACGGCGGTGGCCTCGTCGCCTTCCTGTGCAACTGCCTTGTGAACCGAACTCATGAGCCGGTCCCACAGAGCGGCCAGCATAGCCGCCCGCGCGGGCTCGGTCTCCACGCTCACCAGATGCCATTCCTCGCTCCATGGGAGCGCCATTCCCGAGGCGACAGTTACGGTCCCGGACACGGCCAGAATCGCCGAATGGATGAAGCGCTCGGTCTGCGCTGACGGGAACACCTCAATATCCAGAGGCTCCCAGAACGAGCGGCCATAGAGGATAAACGCCGGCACGGCTGAACCCAGAGAGAGTATCGAACTCCTTCCGTCGGTGCTCGGGGAAGCAGCACTGATAGCGTTCATCACGAGGCATCCATTCCGATTCGTTCCAGCATCTCAGCGGGCAGCAATGAACGCATAAGCTGCCGGCTTCGGTCGTGAAGTTGGCCCGCCAGAGTGTCGATGAGGGGCTGTCCGTCTTCGGGTGGCTTGGCAGCAAGCGTCTCAAGGGCGAGTGGCTCAGCGAATCGCGCTTCCAGCGTCTGCTCAAGCCGCAGGCGCCATCCAACGCGCTGCTCTTCTGCGAGATCAAAGCTCAGGGAATCGATGAGGGCCGCCTGACGCCCGCCAACATCGAGCGGCT
>JAKCCX010000068.1 GCA_021838715.1 Pseudomonadota bacterium
TTCCGATCTCGGTCTGGGCCAGCTTGCCGATTGTGAGTTTATTGTTCGAGGTCACTTCGAGGCGCGTACGGAATGAAAGTGAAAATGCTTGTCCGTGCGACAACGAAATCAGGATATCGCTGCACCGGGGTGCAGGCACAAGGGGGATCGCTCGCTCTTTTGACAAAAGATGTATTTTGTCGAAAAGATGCATCATTTCGCCGCGGCAGAGACCCTGTTGCCGGTGGGCTTTCGCGGGGCCGGGCGCCGGCAAGGGCAGCACAGGGTATCGGTGGCGGCCGAAAAAAAACCGGCGCGAGGCGCCGGTTTTTCCGGTTCTTTCGTCTTTCGTCGCGCCGGGCGCATCGCCACCCGGGCTACTTGTCGATGCGGGTGATCTTCGATCCCTCGAGCGTGAGGTTGTACATCAGCCCCTTGTTGGAGTAGACGAAGCCGATGATCGGCTTCTGCGCGGTGTTCGTGTCGATGGTCTTGCCCGTTCCGAGGGTCGCGATGGCGACCGAGCCGTCGACGCCCGCCTTCCAGCCTTCGCTGGCGCGGAACTTGGCGAGGCTCTCCGGCGTCATGAACAGGATTGCAACGCTCTTCTCCTGCACGCCGAGCTGAAAACCGATCGATGCCGACGCGATGTTGTAGTACGCGGCCGTGCGTCCATGGATGAGCAGTGCACCTTCCCCGTATTCGCCGCCGACGAAGAAGCCGGCCTTGAGCACCTTGGGGAATACCAGCATGCCGGCGGCTCTTCCGGCCAGTTCCTGGGCCGCGGAACTGGTGTGATAGAGGTTCTGCACCGCCTCGTGGACGTCGGCATTGAGTTCCTCGCGCGATTCGGCGTGGGCGCGGAACGGCAGTGCCAGCAGGAGAGCCATTGCGAACAGTGCGGCGATCGACGGGAATGCGCGGAATGGGGAATGAGCCATCGTGATCCTCGTGGGGGTGCCAAAGGTCAATACAATAGCGGGAATCGGGGCGGGCCGGAAATCGGTGCGCTCATCGCGGGACAATGGGTTCGGAACTCGGAAGGAGAAGAAGGAATGGCGGCATCGTCCAATCCAATCGAAATCGGTTCGCCGGCGCCGGATTTCGCGCTGCCGGACGGGGAGGGGCGCATGCATCGCTTGCGCGATTGCGCCGGATCGCGCGGGACGCTCGTGATCTTCATGTGTAATCATTGCCCGTACGTGTTGTGCATGCGCGATGCGTTGCAGCAATACGCCCTGGACTATGCGGAGCGCGGGATCCGGGTGGTCGGCATCAACCCGAACGACCCGGTGGCATATCCCGAAGAAACGCCCGAACACATCGCCGAAGTGGCGAAGCGGCTGGCGTTCCCCTATCTTGTCGATGGCGACCAGGCGGTCGCGAAAGCGTACCAGGCGGCATGCACGCCCGACCTGTACCTGTATGACGGCGACCTGCGCCTTGCATACCACGGCCAGTTCGACGACGCCCGGCCGAAGAACGCGATCACGGCCACGGGCAAGGATCTGCGGGAAGCAACCGACCGCCTGCTGGCCGGCATGGCGCCTATCGCCGAGCAGCGTGCCTCGATCGGCTGCAGCGTCAAGTGGAAACCGGGGAACGAGCCGGCAGTCTGAGCCGGAAATCGGATCGGCGAAAAAAGAAAAACGCGCCGGCGCTGCAGAGAGCTGCGGCACCGGCGCGTTGCGATGCGCTCCTCCCCCGCGCAAGCGGAGGAGGGCGGCAGGGCGGTCAGGGGTTGGTGGAGACGATCTTCACCGACGCCTTCTGCTTCAGCGAGGCGATGAACTGTTGCGCCTCGCGCTGTTCCAGCGCCTGGACGATGTGCGATTTGACTTCATCCAGCGACGGGTTGTGGATCGGGCGCTCGTTGTCCAGGCGGATCACGTGCCAGCCGAACTGGGTGTGCACCGGAGTCTGGCCGACCTGACCCTTATGCAGCCCGGTCACGGCATCGGCGAACGGCCGTACGTATGCCGCCGCCGGCGCCCAGCCCAGCGCGCCGCCGTTGGAGGCCGAGCCCGGGTCCAGGCTGTCCTTCTTCGCCAGCGCACTGAAGCTCGCGCCCTTGTTGAGTTGGGCGATGATGTCCTGCGCCTGCTGCTCGGTCTTCACCAGGATGTGGTGGACCTTGTATTCCTTGTCGCCCGCAAGCTTCACTTCCCGGTCGTATTCGGCCTGGATCTGGGCTTCGGTGGGCTTGTGCCGGGCGATTTCGTCGCGCAGCAGGGCCTGGATATAGACCGAACGCGCGGCATTGTCGGCCTGGAAGCGGACGCCTTCGCGGTCGGTGATGCGGCGGTGGCGGGCTTCCTGCATCAGAACGTCCAGTTCGATGAGCTTGTCGCGGATGCCTGCGCGCAGCCGGGGCGTGTCGGGCTGGTGCAGTTCGCGGACGACCAGGTCGATTTCCGAGCGCTTGATCGGACGGCCGTTGACGAAGGCCACGGTCTGGTCGGCGCTCGCCGATGCGGCGTTGCCCATGCTCTGGTCGTTGTGGTGCTGCGCGTACGCGGTACCGGCCAAAGCCAGCATCGCGGCAGCGGCAGCAGCGGTGATCACTCGATTCATTCCGTCACCTCAAGGTAATCGTTGGAATTCGGGAAAAGGGGAAACGGCGGCAGGCCGCCGAGAAACAGGCAAACCAAAAAATCATACACGCAAAAGCGCCGAGACAATCCGCGGTGCCGGTGGGTGGTGACGGGGATGCGTCGGGAACCCGGCCGGAAGCATGGCGGGTCGATCCGCCGGATGGTGTGCTGCGCCCGTTCGGGGCGCAGCCGCTTCAGTGTGCGATGTCCTCGACGTCGAATTGCGATGTGGGCGCGGCCCACAGATAGCCTTGCCCCCAGGTCACGCCCGCGGCCTGGGCCCGGTCGCGGGTGGCGGTGGTTTCGATCCCTTTCGCGATGGGGAGCGATCCCAGCCCTTGCGCGAGATCGACCACCCGGCGCAGCGCCAGTTCGGCCCGCGCATCGGTGACGGCGGCCTGGACGAGGGTGCGGTCGATTTTGAGGTAGCGGATCGGCATCTCCAGCAGATGCGGGAATGCGCTGCATTTGCTGCCGAAGTCGTCGAGCGCGAGCTGGAATCCCAGGTCGAGCAGCGGCGCCACGCTGTCGCGCAGGCGCCTCGGGCTGACGTCGAGATTGCGTTCGGTGATCTCCAGCACCCAAGGCGCTTCCTCGTCGCCGGCCTGTGCGCGCGCCGCATGCCATCGCTGGTGGTGGTCGGCGAGTAGTTGCACGCTGGCGGGGTCGCTCAGAAACGCACTGGAGCAATTGATGAAGCGCTTGCCGCGTTCGGCGGTGACCGGCTCGGGATCGGAGTGCGCGGCAAGCATCACCTGCGCCGAGATGTCGCGGTCGATATGGGGTTCGAAGGCGATGTCGGCGGCGACATCGATGAACGATTCCGCCGCCAGCATGGTGCCGTCTTGCGCGAGCATGCGCGCCAGGGCTTCATGACCGACGACGTGGTCGTCATGCAGGCGCACGATCGGCTGATAGGCCACCCGCAGGCGGCGCTCCTGCAAGGCCCAGCGGAGCTGGGCCTTGGGGAACGCCGTCAGCGCAGGATGAGCCGCCCGGATCGCGCGCAACGCGGGCCGAGGCCCGGTTGCGCGCGAGGCTTCCTGCGGTGCCGGGGCGGGCATGGCTTAGTGGTCGCCGCCGTGGAAGACCGCGACCGAGCCGGAACCGCCATCCACGCTTTCCTGCTGGGTTTCCGCAACCAGGTTGTTCAGCCGGAACGAATTGCCGCGCAGGCTGAGGAGTCCGTTGCCGGAGGCACTGGAGAACACGATGGTGTGCGCGCCCATGACGTAGTAGGCGATGCCGGGGATCGCCGTCGTGCCGGGCGGGGTATAGCTTGCACCGTTGGTACCAGTGGTGAGCACGAACGGCAGGCTGACCGCCGGCGTTGTGGCCGTGGTGTATTCGCCCCAGTTGGCTGCGGTGAATGGGGACGTCGACCGCAGGGACATCATGCCGCTTGCATCCAGTTCGAAATCTTCCCCGGTGTTGGAACTCGGCGGAGTCATGGTCCAGACAGCCCCCCCGCTCGCCGGCGCGACGCATTCGCCAAAGCTGCCGCCGGTCACGCTCGGGCCGAAGAACGAGGCGTTGAGGCGGATTGCGAAGTTTCCGGCCGGGCAGCTGACGCCGTCCAGCGACTCGGATGGCGTCGAACCGAAGCCCGTCCAGTTTGGCAGCGCAGCGCTGGTGGTGCCGCCGGAAGTCGTCGTGGCGGCAAGCACCGCCTCGAAGTTGGTCAGCGCTCCGGTGGTGATGTTCGTGCCGCCGCCTTCGACCACATAGGCCGGTCCGCCGGTCAGCACGGTTGCCGGCAGCACGCCGAGCTTGAGGCGCAGGTTGTACGTCTGCGTGCCGGCAGTGACGATCATCGCAAGCAGGTTGCCGGTCACCGTCCCGCTGACGTTGCTGTCGGTGGAAGTGATGTTCCCGATGGCATCGATGGTGACCGTGGTGTCGGCGAACGGGGCCGCTTGGTTGACGGTCGGGGTGGTTGCGGCAGTGCTGGTCGCCGCCAGGGCGCGGATCTCCGCGATCACGCCTTCCAGTTGGTAGGTGCCCGCGGTCACGACCGGCGCGACATTGGCATCGATCACGTCGCCGAGGTCCAGTTCCGGTCCGAAGTCCGGATCGGCGGCGATTTCGCCCGGCAGGGCGGCCAGTGCGGCAGCGCAGCTGCCGCCGAGGGTATTGGCGACGGTGGACAGGGTCATGGAGGTGCCACTGGTCAGGTTGGAATTGGCGGCGAGATAGGCGGCGAGGCTGGTCGTCGTGTTGCCGGCGCCGCTGGGCAGCGTGGGCGTGCACAGGTTGTCGCCCACGGCCTTGATTCCGGCGGCGATCGCGAGGATCTCGCTGCGGTACGCGCTCAGATTCGTCGCGTAGGTTGCGGGCGTGAGGCTGGCGTAGCTGCCATTGTTGACCTGGCCGTAGACCGCGAGCGCGGCGGTCGTGACCGGCGAGACGTCGAGATCAGGGAGATTGGACGGCGTGATGGGCGTCGTGAGCGATGCCGCGGCGGCGAGGGCGTCGGACTGGCCGAGATAGCTGTTCAGCACGACGGTGTTGTTCGGTGCGGTTGCGTTGGCGAAGATCGGTACGCTGCCGGCAGGCAGGACGATGCCGTTGAGCGTGAAATCGCCGGTGCTGGTCGCCGTGGCGGTGCCGATCACCGTACCGCCGGCGCTGGCCGGCGCGCCGGACGTGATCGTGATGGCCGCGCTGCTGATCGGCGCATCGATCGCGGTGCCGGCGAGCTTGACCGAGGTGCCGGCGCCGGCGGCGGAGCCGCCGCCTCCGCCGCAGGCCGCCAGGGTCAGCGCGAGCGCGGCGGCGATCGGGGTCAAGGCGACCGGGGCAAAACGGTTCTTCATGGGGTGACGCATGGACATGTCGTGTCTCCTGAGGGTGGAAGGGGGCTCGTCCGGCTTTGTCTGCTCGCTCCGCCCGCGCCCGAATTCGTGCTACCGAAACGCATCGTAACGTGGGAAAATTTACCACGCATTAATTTTTTTTGCTACACTGCGTTCATGGGACGTCCACCGCGCCAGATCGCCAGCCTTGCCGCCCCCGCGCAGCCCGCGCCGGCGGCCGACGACGCATTGCGTGCGGCAGCGGTCGTATTGGGACCGATGCTGCGCATGCTGTTGGCGAGCGGGGTGGACTACACGCGGCTCGCCGCGCAACTGAAACCGCTGATCCTCGAGCAGGCGCGCATCGAGCTGCTGCGGACCGGGCAGCCGGATACGGACTCGGCGCTGAGCGCGTTGAGCGGGGTGCACCGCAAGGACGTGCGGGCGTGGCGCCAGGGCGCGCTGGGCGAACGGGTGGCGCATGAGGCGTCGATCAGCTCGCAGGTGTTTGCGCGCTGGGTCCAGGACCCGTTGTATCGGGACCGGCGCCGGCGTCCGAAGCCGCTGGCGCGGCACGGCGAGGAGCCGTCCTTCGAGACCTTGGCGCGCAGCGTCACGCGGGACGTGCATCCGTACACGGTGCTGGCGGAGCTGGTGCGCCTGGGATTGGTCCAGGTCCAACTGGTGAAGGGCGTCGAGACGGTGCTGCCGAACCGCGAGGGCTTCGTGCCGCCGCCGGGGTCGCGCGAGATGCTCGACCTGTTCGGGGCGAACCTCTCCGACCATGCGCGCGCCGCGGTGGGCAACCTGCTTGGGTACGACCCGATGCTCGAGCAGAGCGTGTTCGCCGACGGCGTCACGGGGGAGTCGGCGCAGGCGTTGGCGGAACTGGCCCGCAAGCTGTGGGCGCAGGCGCGCAGCGAAATGATCGCCGAAGCCCTGCGCCGCTATGAAGCCGACCAGGGACGCGACGACGCGACGCACCGCATGCGCTTCGGCGCCTACTACTGGTCGCAGGGGCCGGAGGCGGCGGGAACGGGCGCGGAGACGCGGGTTCCCGAAGCGAAGCCCGATACGTTGGAAAAAGAATAGGACGGTCTCATGGCGACGACCTCGAATTTGCTCCTGGCCTGGGCGCGACGACCGGCGGCATGGCTGGTCGCGGCGGCGCTGCCGCTCCTCGGCGCGGCCGCCCTGAGTTCCTGCGGCGGCGGTGCCGTCGCGCTGGCGGCGCTCGGGGGCGTCGGCACCGGCGGCACCGGCCTGACGATCGGCACCGTGGTCGCGTTCGGCAGCGTCGGGGTCGATGGCCAGGAGTACGACAGCGAGACACCCAAGTACTACCAGAACAGCGACAGCTCGCAGGTTGCGGCCACATCGGTGGGACTGGGCGATCGGATGCGCGTGGAGACGAGCGGCAACAGCCCGGTGGCGATGACCGTCGAGCCCTCGCTGATCGGCCCGATCCAGGGAACGCCGGCGATCAATGCCGACAGCGTGACCGGCAGTTTCGTCGTCAACGGCGTAACGGTGACGACCAACATCGATCCGGCGAAGGGTCCGGTCACCTTCTACGTCGGCTTGACCAAGTTCGCCGACCTGACCGGGGGCATGCCGGTCGAGGTGCATGGACTGTTCGGCATCGACTCGAGCGGCAACGGCTACATCCAGGCCACGCGCATCGTGCAGTTGCCGTCGTCAAGTCAGACGAGCCAGATCACCGGGATCGTGTCCAACCTGGCTTCGAATTCCTCCGGAAAGACCTTCACGGTTCAGGGTAGCGGCACGGTGGTGCAGCTCACATCCGATACGAGTCTTCTCACGGCTGGCGTCGCGCTTGCGGATGGGCAGGTGGTGAATGTTTCCAGCGCGCAGCCGCTGAGCGGCGGCACGATCACCGCCGCGACGCTGCGGATTCATAGCCTCGTCGGAGTGAACGCCACGGTGCAGGTGGAAGGTTTGCTCGCCACTGGTGGCATGACCGGATATCTGGTGGACGGGATTCCGGTCGATCTGAGTGCGAGCGGACTCTTGAACGGCACCGGACTCTCGACCTGGGTTCCCGGCGCGTATGTGGTGACCGGGCAACCCGATTCGACCGGCATCCTGCATGCCACGACGGTGCGCGCATACAGCGCGCCGGGGGCGGGAGCCCAGGTCAGCCTGAAAGGCACCATCACCGGCTACGTGAGCAACAGCAACTTCCTGGTGCGTGGGGTGTTGGTCGATATTCCCGCCGGCGTTACGCCGCCGTCGGCGCCCGTGCTGGGGAACGGCATCTACGTCGAGATCACCGGCAACCCCGGCGGCGTCACGACCGGCGGGACGGGGCAGGGCGATCAAGTCATCGCAACCGGCGTGACGACCGCGTCGACGGCACCGCCGGCGGGGGCGACCGTCGACTACCTGGGGACGGTGAGCAACTACAGCTCCAGCGGCGGAACCTTCCGGCTGACGGCCGGGACCGGGACGGGGACGACCTATCCGGTCGGCACGAGCATGAGCGTGACCCTGACGTCGAACGCGGTCTACGTCAACGGCAGCGCATCGAACCTGGCCACGTCCGGCACGCCGGTCGAGGTCGAGGGAACGTACGCCAACGGTTCGCTGACGGTCTACAGCGTGACCTTCCTCGGGGCCGCGCCTTCGTCTGCGGAAACCCAGGGGGTCGTCACGGGATTGAGTGGGGCGAATTTCTCGGTCAACGGCGTCGCACTTACGTGGACCACCGGGACCACCACGTTTTGTCACGACTGCAATGGGACGCCCACCACGGCGGTTCCTGCATGGTTCGTCAACGGTGCGAACGTGAGCGTGAATTACACCAATGGTTTGCCTAACGCGGCTAGCACGATTTCTCTGGAGAATTAAGCGATGCGATTGCTACTCATCGAAGACGACGTGACCCTGGGGCGGTCCCTGAAAGCCGGACTCCAGCAGTTTTCCCAGAAGGACGTCGACTGGGTCCGCACGGCGGCGGAAGCGCGCG
>JAKCCX010000069.1 GCA_021838715.1 Pseudomonadota bacterium
GCTTGCGTTTCGGACATCGCGGCGCGGACGCGGCTCTCTCCCTCGCTGGTCAGCCACCATCTGCGCCTGCTGCGGGCGACCCGCATCCTGCGGGCGGAGCGACAGGGCAAGCAGGTGTTCTATGCCCTGTCCGACGAACATATCCGCTGCACGATCGCCGACATGGTGGCGCATGTCGGTGAATCGCCGGCCATGGAGGATGCATGATGGCCGAAAACGACCAAGCGATTGAATTCGATCCTGACACAGGCTGCGCGGATGCGTGCTGCGCCCAGCCGGTGACAAGCGCTTCATCGGCACGGACAGCGCTGATCCGGCAGGCGTTTCGCCTCGAATGGCTGACGGTCGGCTGGATGATCGTTGAGGCCGGGATGGCGCTCGGTTCGGGCCTCGCCGCGCACAGCCTGACGCTGACCGCGTTCGGGGTCGATAGCGTCATCGAACTGGTGTCGGCCGGTGTGCTAATCTGGCGCCTAAATGTCGAGTTACGCCACGGACGGCAGGTATCCGAAAGCGCGGAGTTGGTTGCAGGCAGGATCAGCGGGGCGCTGCTCTTCCTCCTCGCGGCCTACATCATCATCGGCGCTGCCCGGCGACTGTGGACGCACCAGGGAGAGGCGTTCTCGATTCCGGGCCTGATCGTCGCCCTTCTGGCGATGCCGATCATGACCTGGCTCGCACGCCACAAGATCGCGTTGGCCACCCAACTCGGCAGCCGGGCGATGCGCGCCGATGCGGTCGAAAGCATCACCTGCGGCTGGCTGTCCCTGGTCGTCGTCGTGGGCCTGCTCGCCAATCTCGTTTTCGGGGCCTGGTGGGTAGACGCCGTGACTGCGCTCGCGATCGTCTGGTTCGTGATCAAGGAGGCCCGCGAAGCCTGGAACGGCGAGGATTGCTGCGTCGATCACTCTCATTGAGTTACACCTAACAGGCTGCGGAAAATTGCTCAGGTTTCGAGTGTTTGAGGGGCTTCCTGGCGCTCATGCGGGCCATGAGGCGGTGAATTCGTTGGTTTCTGCTGTGCTGGGAGGCAAGAATTCCGGCTGTGGGCAGACTCCGGGTGCCGCTACGCTGCGGCCCCCAACAGCCTGGGCATCCGCGCAAGGTTGTAGGCGGCGGCGGTGAGCGTGAACATCCAGCCGACGCGCGCCGTGCCGCGATGGCGCGTCTTGCGCAGCCCTCCGACCGTCTTCATCCAGCCGAACACTTCTTCGATGCGCTTGCGCACGCGCACACTGACCGCGTAGCCGCGATGGCGCGTGGTGCGGCGATCGATCGCCGAGCGGCGGCCCTTGGTGTTCTGCGCCACATGCGGGGTGACGCCCCGGCGGCGCATCCCGGCGACGAAATCCTGTGTGTCGTAGCCCTTGTCCGCGCCCAGCGTGATGCGATGCCCGGGATTGAGCGCTTCCACCATCGCCTGCGCCGCCTCGCGCTCGGCGGTGCCGGTCGCTGGCGTCATCTCGGTCGCCACCACCAGGCCGTGGCGGTTCTCCATGACCACGTGACCCATGTGACACAGCTTCGCCGCCTGCCCGGGTGCCTTCTTGTAGAGCCGTGCATCGGGATCGGTGGTGGAGGCATGCGTCTCGTTGCTGCGCTTCTCGCCGTGGAAGTCGCGTTCCCCGTTGCGTCCCGGCGTCGGCGGCTCGCCGCTGCCGTCTTTGGGGCGGAAGCTCTTCATCGATGCCCAGGCTTCGATCAGCGTGCCGTCCACCGAGAAATGTTCGTCCGACAGCAGCGGCCGAACCTGCGGATCGGCCAGCACCGCGGCCAAGAAGCCGCAGGCGATGTCGCCCGCCAGCAGACGGTCGCGGTTCTTGGTGAACACCGTCACGTCCCAGACCGGCGCGTCCATCGCCAGGCCGACGAACCAGCGGAACAGCATGTTGTAGGCCAGCTGCTCCATCAACTGCCGTTCCGAGCGCACCGAGAAGAACGCTTGCAGCAGCAGCGCCCGCAGCAGCTTCTCCGGCGCGATCGACGGCCGTCCGGTCGCCGCATACATCCGCTCGAACCGCCCCGACAGCCGATCCAGTGCCGCGTTCACCAGCGGCCGGATCAGCCGCAGCGGGTGATCCGGTGGCACCAGGCTCTCCGGGCTCGCGTAGCTGAACAGCCTGCCCGTCTGACGATCCGCCCCACGCATTCCCGTCCATCCCCGTTCCGCAACACGCGAAGAGAATCAAATCGACGCCGGGTTGGGCAAGGCCTTTTTCCGCAGCCTGTTAAGGCGGTCGCAATCATCGGTGCTCGTGCTCGCAAACAGCGGCTTTTCCTGCTCGGATTGGCTGACAATGGGGCGAGCGGCGTGCTCACATTATCTGCCACTGTGCTCGCCATCATGGGACGGAAGGCCCATCCGTGCGAAAACGTACGTTAAGGAAGGCCTCCAAAGGCCATTTCGGCGGTTTAGGGGCCTGAATCGGGCGATTTTGATGCACTCTCGGTATAAACTGCCGGTTTATTGCGTGCAATCATGGCGTGCAATCGATCTTGCATGGGAAGTCGCTGCAGACCCTGGCATATTGCACGCAACAAACGTGGGGTCTAACGCGGGGGAGCACATTGCGTGCAATACAGACACGAACGCAACCGGCGGCGGCCGATCCACCCTGGTTGACCGCCTTCCTCGCCGCCCTGACGCGCGCTGACCTCGCGCCGGCGACGCGCCGCGGCAGCGGAGCGACCTCGTCCCGGAACCGGTCATCGGGTGACCGCAGCCAGCACCCGAGGGCATGCCAACTCGACCCTCAACATTGCGTGCAATACGCTACCGTACGTTTTCGCACGGTTGGGCCTTCCGACCCATCTCGAGGAACAGCGTCTCGTCGATCTGACGGGCCTCGCGCTGGGCCGCGGTCTCGAGCGGTTCGGCCGCCATGATCATCAAGGCGCGCGGATTGCCCTGGGCATGATCGCAGATGGCCGCGATGACTTCCGCGGTCATCAGGGTGGGGGCGCCGGCCTGCCGGAGGGCGTGGCCGAGGCAGGCCTGCAGATCCTGGGGCGATGCGCGTTCGATCGGCAGGCGCACCCGCACGCGGCTGGCGAGCGGGAGGAAGTCCTCGGCGCGCAGACGCTCGGCGAGCCGTCCATCGCCGGCGAGCACCACGGTCAGCAGGGGGTTGGAATCGAGCTCGGCGGAGGCGAGCAGGCGCAGTTCCGCGAGCACGGAGGGCTGCATCGCCGGCGCCAAAATCCTCCGCCAGCGCTGGCAGGCCCACATCCAGGGCACGTTCTCCCGGCCCGTGCTTCTGGTCGATGAGGCGCCGGCGAAGCGATTATGTGGGCGCAATTCGACACCGAAGAGTTCGCCCATCTCGCGATAGAAATCGGCGATGTTGGCCTGTGGTCGGCTGATCACGCCGACGGTGACGTCGCGCTGTGTCGCCAGTGATGCGGTGAGGATGCGCAGGGCGGCCGACTTGCCGCAACCGGGCGCG
Organism: Pseudomonadota bacterium; assembly: GCA_021838715.1. GTDB lineage: Bacteria > Pseudomonadota > Gammaproteobacteria > Burkholderiales > Burkholderiaceae_F > GJ-E10. Next base: position 3,447 of record JAKCCX010000069.1, read on the forward strand.
CCGGTGACGAGGGCGAAACCGCCGTCCCCGGCCAGTTGCCGCACGCGCCAGCAGAACGATTCCAGGCGCGTGGTGACGTGCAGCGCCTCGGTCGGCGATCCCGCCCGCTTCGTCTCCGCCGCCGCCTTTGCCGCCGATGTCGGCGTCGTTCCCGGCCTGCGCCAGTCCGGCAAGCGCACCGGCGCGCGCGCGCCCATCGCGCCGATCGGCAATGCCAAGCTGCGCATGGCGCTGTGGATGCCGGTGCTGGGGGTGCCGGTGCTGGGGGTGGTCCGCCGCAATCCCTGGTTGCGAGCCTTCTATGAACGCCTGCGCGCCGCCGGCAAACCGCCCAAGCTCGCCCTGATCGCCGCCATGCGAAAGCTGCTCCACGCCATCTACAGCGTCGCCAAACACCGCCGCCCCTTCACCCTCCGGCCCGTCAGCGGCACCTGAAACCAACCGCCATCCCGCCGTCCCGACCTGGCATCGTCCAGGCCGGCGCGCACAGCGGCGGTCAAGGAGGGACCGCCGCCTTCGGCGGGCCCCCGCGCTTGCGCGGCGCGCAGCGTCCTGTGTGCTGGGCATGTCCAGCAGCCTGGGGGTGCAAGTCCCCTGTGCAACCTGATGGAGGTGAAGCACGAGCGAAGCGCAAGGGCGGAACCGCGAGGGACCGTCTGAAGGAAGCGTGGAGCGAAATCGCGACCCGACGAACAGAAATCGGATACGAGGCAGAACTGGTCGGACGAGCGGGCAGGAAGTCGCAAAGTCCATATCCATCAAGGGCCAGGGCTGTAAATCCGGCGGGTGTGCGAGGAAGGCTGCGGGGCTTACCCCAGGAGATCTGCATCGTGTCCCCCGGGGGAACTTGGGGGACTGAGGACGCCGCAAGGCGCTCTGACCGCGATGCAGAAGTCAGCAGAGGGCATAGTAGGTCGGCGTGCCGGCCGAAGGCCCGAACGGTCCCCGATGAGGGGTTGAAGGAGAGGGCAAGTAGCTCGGACGTCTCATGACCACAAAGCGACCGCCATCCCGACTTGAGTTGGACTTGCCGATCTCGGGCCGGGGTGAAGCCCTACGCCCGGTCGCGCGAGAGGTCGAAGTGGCCGCGGCGGCGTCCGGACCCGAAAGCCCGGCAACCGTTGAGCATCTGATGGAGGCGATCTGTGCCCCGGACAACATAGAAGCGGCGTTGCGTGCGGTGGTGCGCAACAAGGGAGCGCCCGGCGTCGACGGGATAACCGTTCGACAACTGCCGGACATCCTGAAGGCGCACTGGCCGGAGATCGAAGATCAACTGCGACAGGGGCGCTACCAGCCGCAACCGGTGCGTCGGGTGCAAATCCCGAAGCCGGCCGGCGGGACACGCGACCTCGGCATTCCAACCGTGATGGATCGCGTGATTCAGCAAGCGGTGCTCCAGCGGCTCCAACCGCTGTGGGACCCGACGTTCAGCGAGCACAGCTACGGCTTCCGGCCGGGCCGCTCCGCACTGCAAGCGGTGGCGCAGGCGCAAGCCTACGTCACCGAAGGCCATCGGTTCGTCGTTGACATCGACCTGGCGAAGTTCTTCGACCGGGTCAACCACGACCGGCTGATGGCACGGGTGGCGGCGCGCATCCCGGACCGGCGGGTACTCCGGCTCATCCGGAGCTATCTGACCGCTGGTGTGCTCAACAACGGGCTGATCGAGGCAAGCCGGGAAGGAACCCCGCAAGGGGGGCCGCTCTCGCCCCTGCTCTCGAATCTCGTGCTGGACGAACTGGATCGCGAGCTTGAGCGTCGGGGCCACCGGTTCGTGCGCTATGCGGACGACTGCAACATCTATGTCCGCAGCGAAAAGGCTGGCCTCCGGGTCATGGCGAGTTTGACCCGCTTCATCGAGGGACGTCTGAAGCTCCGGATCAACGCGCAGAAGAGTGCCGTCGCCCGGCCGTGGCAGCGGTCCTTCCTTGGCTTCACGGTCACGGATGACCCGCTGCCCCGGCGCCGCATCGCCGATAAGGCCGTGGCCCGGTTCAAGGACCGGGTGCGCGACCTGACGCGGCGCAACCGCGGGGTCGGCCTGGGGCGGATGATCGCCGACCTGAACCCGTTGCTGCGGGGATGGGCCGGATATTTCGGCTTCAGCCAGTGGCGCGAGTTGGCATCGCTGGACGGCTGGACCCGACGACGCCTGCGTTGCGTCGCCTGGGTCCAGTGGAAGACACGCGGCAGACGCTACCACGAACTCCGTCGTCTCAAGGTCCCCGAGAAGTCGGCCAGTGCGGCCATCTTCAGTCCGAAGGGTCCATGGCGCCTGAGTTCGTCGAGCGCGTTGCACCGCGCCTTCACCAACGCCCGCTTCAAACGTCTTGGGCTGCTTTCCATGGAAAAGCTGGCGGGCGCTTAATCCGCCGAACCGCCGTGGTACGGACCCGTATGCCCGGTGGTGTGGGAGGGGTGGCGTCGCGAGACGCCCCCCTATCCCGATTGACGGCCGCGAGCACGCCGGCAAACTCGGTGACAAGGACGAAAAAAACACTTGATCCAGGTCACGATATCTCTTCGCCGCGCGCGGCAGGCCGCGCTTCTGCATCGCCTGCGACAGACCGTGCGCGATGGTCTCGGCGCTCTCCGCCAGATACCACTGCAGATGACAGGCCAGCCGCGGCGACCCTCTCCCAGCAACCGATCCGCAATCTTACCCAAGGAGCGGACCAGTGAGTGGAGGAGTTACAAGCCGCCCGCTCACCTCGCCGGCAAAGCGTTCGAGCAGTGAGACCGGCGGCGCGGTGATGTCGATCGGCGTCGCCATCGCGGCCCTGGCGGCCGCCGCGAAGGGGCCGCCGGCGAAGGTGGACCGCCACCAGGCGCGCCAACGCGCCAGCGTCCGCCGATCAAGTCCGGGCACCACCGACAGACGCGCCAAGCGTGACGGCGTGGCGCCGAGCATCAGCGCCGAGAGCAACGTCACCACGGTGGCGAGGTGGACGTGACGGCCCAGAAAGCGCGGCGACGGCGGGGCGCCGCGCTTGCGGCAGCCATCGGCCGCGCAACAGAAGCTGAAGCGCTCGGCATACTCCTCGCCCAACCCGGCCGGACAGCCACGCGGCTTGCGGTCATACGACGCCGAATGCAGCACGCCGCCACATCGCCAGCACCGCGCTGCCCGGGCGGTGGCTGACAGGTCGCGGTCAAAGGCGAGAAGCTGCTCGTGAAACCTGGCGTCGGCCAGCACGGTTTGGCACATTGCGGCGGTCCTTTGAAATGACGTTGGCGGGATGGCCAAAATCGGACGGAATGATCCCTGCGCCTGCGGGCGCGGCAAGAAATGCAAGAAGCGCGGCATGGCCGGTGACGAGGCCGCCGCACGTCCCGCCCCGGCCGCGGTGCCGGCGCGGCGGTCGTCCTTGGCCGGCTATGTCCAGGAACACGACGACCTGGCCGAGGCCTCCAACGCCGTGGCCGACATGGTCCAGGCCGGCGATCTCGATGCCGCCGAGCAGGCCGCCCACGACCTGCTCGCGCGCTTCCCCGATGTCCATGACGGCTACGACCGCCTCGGCATGGTCTGCGACGCCCGCGGCGGTCATCGCCAAGCCGCCGAGTACTACTGCAACGCACGGTGAATCGACTGCTGGACGATATTCGAACCCGGCTGGCGGACTGCCGGCGGAGCTGGTGGCAGACGAAGCGAACGACTTGCCTGGCAAACCAATGGGGCGTGATGTCGACCGCCGGGAAGATCGAGCTGCGCTCAGAACGCACGCGAGAAGCAAAGCAGATCGCCGACGCCAGCTACGACCCCGCGACCGAGCGGCTCCGTGCGACCTTTCGGGATGGCACGACAGCGGAAGTGAGTGCACAGCCATGACCCAGCACCAGATTACCGACGCTGAATACGCCGCGGCGCTCGCCGCCGGCCAAGCGGAAGCGGAAACGGAAGTTCGGGCACAAGCCGTCCGCTATGTGCCCGACCGCGATGCCATCGAGATCGTGACGACGCGGAACGCTGGGTTCCTGATCCCCCGGCAGTGGATCAGCGCCTTGCAAGAGGTGTCTGCGGAGGATCTGGCAAGGCTGGAGGTTTGGCCAGACGGATCGGCGATCGAACTCGAAGATCGGGGTGTCCACATCAGCGTGCATGGATTGGTGACCGCGGTCCTGCCCGCGATGCTGCCGCCTCGCGCCGTAGCGGCAATCTTCGCGAGCCGCGGGGGCAAGGCGACCTCGGATGCAAAGCGAAGCAGCGCCCAAGCAAACGGTCGCAAAGGCGGCCGGCCACGAAAGACCTCAAGGACCGAGGCCGCCTGAATCGATACGCCGGCTGCCCTCCCCGCCCCCCGCCCATTGCCGTGCCATGGCGCCCTCCTTGTCCCGCTTCATCGGGATCGCTTTCGCTGCCCGTCACCTTCGCATGCCGGGCGCGGGCGGTTCCGGCTCGGGTTCCGGGGCGGGAGTGGAGGGTGGCATCCGCCGTTGCGCCGCAGCGATGAGCGTGCCGCGGTCCTGCCGCGCGAACGCCTCGACCTCCCTGGCCTCGTCGGGGTTCCGCTGGCGCAGCGCCGCGAGCAGTGTCGGGTCGCCGGCGATGGCGCGGGCCGCCTGCTGCGTCCGGGTGACGAGAACGGCGAGTGCCGTCCTGTCCTCCGTGCCGCTCCGCCAGGCGGAGGCTAGGTTTTTCAAACCTTCGCCGCTTTGGATGAAAGCAGCGCGATGCCGGGCCAGGGCTTCCTCCACCGCCGCCGCTTGCTGCCTCCGCCGCTGGTGCTCGCGCTCGCGCGCGGCCTTGGCGGCGCGGACCGCACGGCTCTTGCCGAGGGCGGCGCGCAGGGTCGCGCGCGCCGCCGTGGCAAGCTGCTCCTGGCGGACCTGATA
>JAKCCX010000070.1 GCA_021838715.1 Pseudomonadota bacterium
CGAGACCAACTACATCCTCGCCACGCTGCAGTTGTATCTGGACATCCTGAACCTCTTCCTGAGCCTGCTGCGCCTGTTGAGCGACCGGCGCTGAACGGGCCCTCATGGAGGAACGTCCTGCGGTAGCGGGAGCGGTGAAACGGCTCCCGCTGCGCTGGCTGCTTTCCATCGCCGTCTGGGGGCCGGGCCTGCTGGTGATGCTGGCCGACACCGACCCGGGCAACATCGTCACCGCAGCGCAGAGCGGGTCGAAGTGGGGATATCACCTGCTTCCCCTGCTGGTCGCGCTGATCCCGTTGCTGTACATGGTGCAGGAATTGACGGTGCGTCTGGGGATCTTCACCGGGCGCGGCCACGGCGAACTGATCCGGGAGAAGTTCGGCCCCGGCTGGGCATGGTTCGCCGTGCTCGGGTTGACGGTGGCCGCGGTGGGCTCGATGGTGACCGAGTTCACCGGCGTCGCCGGGGTGGGCGAGATGTACGGCGTTTCCCGCAGCGTCACGCTGCCCAGCGCCGCGGCGGTGCTGATGGCCATCGTGCTGAGCGGTTCGTATCAGCGGATGGAGCGTGCGACGCTGCTGATCGGGCTCTTCGAACTTGCGTTTTTCGTCGTGGCGGGGGTTTCACACCCCGACTTCGCGAAGATCGCCCGCAGCGTCACCGACCTGCCGCTCGGCAATCACGAATTCCTGTTCCTTGCCGCAGCCTTGATCGGGGCGAGCTTCAATCCCTGGATGATCTTCTATCAGCAGTCGGCCGTCGCCGACAAGCGGCTCACGCCCGAACAGTATCCCGCCGCGCGCTGGGATACGGCGATCGGCGCCGTGCTGACGCAATTGCTCACCGGTGCGGTGCTGATCGCCGCTGCGACCACCCTGGGCGGCAAGCACCCGGTGCCGTTGGATTCGGTGGGCGACGTGAGCCGTGCGCTCACGCCGATCCTCGGGCGTGAGGCCGGCCGGCTGATCTTCAGCATCGGCGTGCTCGGGGCGGCGATGGTCGCGGCGATCGTCGCTTCGCAGGCGTTTTCCTGGGGTGTCGGCGAGGCGGCGGGGTATCGCCGTTCGCTCGAGTCGCGGGCGAAGCCGGCGCTGTGGTTCCATGTGGTGTACGTCGTCTGCGTGGCGGGAAGTGCGCTGCTCGTCTGGGCGAGCCCGGACCTGGTATGGCTGACGGTGGCGGCGCAGGTGGTCAACACCTTCATGCTGCCCATGCTCATCGGCTTCCTGGTCGTGCTGGCACGACGCAGCCTGCCCGACGCGCAGCGCCTGCAGGGCGGCTATCTGGTGCTGCTGCTGCTGGCCGCGGCGGCGACCTGCATCCTCGGCTTCGTCGGAGGGTTGTCGGGGCTCTAGTGCGGTGCGTCGTAAATACGGGCGCGAAAGAAACCAGGACCCATTGCCGGGCTGAGCGGATGGCCCATCGATCCCCGATCTGGATCAAGAGCCGTCCCATCGGTACGGGATTCCTGTCAGACGTCTGACAGGGGAATGCGCTACGCTCGATTGCATTGCCATTTCGAGTGGAGCGATGCCGCGATGACGTACGCGAATCCGGTTGCAATGACCGACGAAGAGCTGCATGTGATCGACCGCTACTGGCGCGCGGCCAACTACCTGTCCGTCGGCCAGATCTACCTGCTCGACAATCCGCTGCTGCGCGAGCCCCTGCGCGCCGAACACGTCAAACCGCGGCTGCTCGGGCATTGGGGCACCACCCCCGGACTGAACTTCCTGTACGCGCATTGCAACCGCGTCATCCGCCAGCGCGATGCCAACATGATCTTCGTCACCGGGCCGGGCCACGGCGGGCCGGCGCTGGTCGCCAACACCTATCTCGAGGGAACGTACAGCGAGATCTACCCCAACGTGCCGCGCAATGCCGACGGCATGCGGCGGCTGTTCCGGCAGTTCTCGTTCCCCGGCGGCGTGCCCAGCCATGTCGCTCCGGAAACGCCCGGCTCCATCCATGAGGGCGGCGAACTCGGCTATGCGATCGCGCATGCCTACGGCGCCGCGTTCGACAATCCCGATCTGGTCGTCTGCTGCGTGGTCGGCGACGGCGAAGCGGAGACCGGACCGGCGGCGACGGCCTGGCACTCGAACAAGTTCCTCAACCCCGCGACCGACGGCGCGGTGCTGCCGATCCTCCACCTGAACGGCTACAAGATCGCCAATCCGACGGTGCTCGCGCGCATCGGTCGCGAAGAACTCGAAAGCCTCTTCCGGGGCTACGGCTACGAGCCGTATTTCGTCGAGGGTTCCGATCCGGCGACGATGCACCGCCTGATGGCGGACACCATGGATCGGGTCATGGATGCGATCGCGGCGATCCAGCACGCGGCCCGCGCGGCGGCCGGAACGCGGGGCGCGGTCCCCCGCCCCCGCTGGCCGATGATCATCTTCATCACCCCGAAGGGCTGGACCGGGCCGGTGGAGGTCGACGGCCTGAAAACCGAGGGCTCCTGGCGCGCGCATCAGGTGCCGATCCCGGAAGCGGTTGCCAATCCGGCCCATCGCGCACAACTCGAATCGTGGATGAAGCGGTACATGCCCGAGGACCTCTTCGACGGGGACGGGGCGCTGCGGCCCGAACTGGCCGCGCTGGCGCCGCAAGGCAATCGCCGGATGGGCGCGAATCCGCACGCCAACGGCGGCCTGCTGCTGCGCGATCTGGACCTGCCGGATTTTCGCGACTATGCGGTGGCGGTGCCGTCGCCGGGCTGCGTCACCGCGGAGGCGACGCGCGTGATGGGCCAGTTGCTGCGCGACGTCGTGCGGCGCGACCGGATCCGCCATTTCCGCATCGTCGGGCCCGACGAGACGGCATCGAACCGCCTGAATGCGGTGTTCGACGCCACCGACCGTACCTGGATGGCCGAGACCCTGCGCGACGACGACCATCTCGCGCCGGACGGACGGGTGATGGAGATCCTGAGCGAACACACCTGCCAGGGCTGGCTGGAGGGCTATCTGCTCACCGGCCGGCACGGCCTGTTTTCCTGCTACGAGGCGTTCATCCACATCGTCGATTCGATGGTCAACCAGCACGCCAAATGGCTCAAGGTGACGACCCGCGAACTGCCCTGGCGCCGGCCCATCGCCTCGCTCAACTACCTGCTGACCTCGCACGTCTGGCGCCAGGACCACAACGGCTTTTCGCACCAGGATCCGGGCTTCATCGACCATGTCGTGAACAAGAAGGCGGACATCATCCGCGTGTATCTGCCGCCGGACGCCAATTCGCTGCTCTACGTCACCGACCGGTGCCTGCGCAGCCGCAACCGGATCAACGTGATCGTGGCGGGCAAGCAGCCGCAGGAGCAGTGGCTCGACATGCCGGCGGCGATCAAGCATTGCACCGCGGGCATCGGCATCTGGGACTGGGCGAGCAACGACCAGGGCTCGGAACCCGACATCGTCATGGCGTGCGCCGGCGACGTGCCCACGCTCGAGACGCTGGCGGCGGTGACGCTGTTGCGCCGGCATCTCCCGCAGTTGCGCATCCGGGTGGTGAACGTCGTCGATCTCATGGTGCTGCAACCCAAGGAGGAGCACCCGGACGGCCTGGACGATCGCGAGTTCGAGACGATCTTCACCGCCGACCGGCCGATCGTGTTCGCCTACCACGGCTATCCCTGGCTGATCCATCGGCTCACCTACCGGCGCCCCGGACAGCACCGGCTGCACGCGCGCGGCTACAAGGAAGAGGGGACGACGACGACGCCGTTCGACATGGTGGTGCGCAACGATCTCGACCGCTATCACCTCGCGATCGATGCGATCGATCGCGTGCCGCGCCTGGGCGCCGCGGCGGCGTACGCCAAGCAGGCCTTCCGCGACAAGCTGACCGAACATCGACAGTACATCGTCGAGCACGGCATCGACATGCCGGAGATCACCGGCTGGAAGTGGGAGCGTTGTTGAGGCGAAACAGGTCGTCGGGTCCACTTTGCCGGGGTTTCCTGGGTATCATTGATTCATGACATTCCGATGCGAATGGACGGGTTTGTGCTGCTAGGATTGCGCGATCGGCAGGCAGCATGGTTTTCACGGACAAGAAAGGAACATGATGAACAAGCAGACGAAGAGGGTGGGGGCACTGGTGTTCGCGGTGGCGGCATCGGCCGCGACGGTGGCTTCGGCACAGGGCATGGGGGCGCCGACGGCGAGCAACGGCGGGTACTGGGGCGATTCCGGCAGCACCGTGGTGCGCGATCCCTACGGCCTGTGCTGGCACAGCGGCTCCTATGCGGGCAGCGATGCGCTGATCGGTTGCGATCGTACGGCGCCGCCCCCGGCGGCCCCGAAGCCGGTGGCGAAGCCGAAGCCGATGGCGAAGGCCGCACCCGCGCCCGCACCGGCTCCGGTGGTCACCAAGCCGGCAGTGCTGGAGCGCGTCACCTTCGGCTCCGACGCATTGTTCGCCTTCGACCACTACAACCTCAAACCCGCCGCCCGCGCGCGGCTCGACGCGCTGGTGCAGGAGATGCACGGCGCCCGGATCAATGCGATCCATGTCGTCGGGTACACGGACAGCATCGGCACCGAGAAGTACAACCAGAAGCTCTCCGAGCGGCGTGCCGACTCGGTCCGCAACTACCTGATCCAGGACGGCGTGCCGGCCGACATCATCACGGCCGAAGGCCGCGGCAAGCATGATTTCGTCGCCAGCAACAAGACTGCGGCCGGGCGCGCGAAGAATCGTCGCGTCGAGGTCGAGGTCGACGGCTCGCGGACCGTGATGCGCTGATCGAGGTGTGTGTTTGCGCTTCGGTGCAAAACACGCAGCCCCCGGTTCCGGGATACGGGATCGGGGGTTTTTCATTGTGGGCGAGGGCAGGGTGACGGCATGAGCGGCATGCACGGGCAACGCGTTTTGATCGTCGGGGTTCTGACCGTCGCGCTCGGGATGCCGCCGGCGCGCGCCGCAGATCCGCCGCGGCAGCCGGTCGGCGCCCGCCACGCGATGGTCGTGACGGCCCAGCGCCTCGCCACCGAGGTCGGCGTCGACGTGCTGCGTCATGGAGGCAATGCCGTGGATGCCGCGGTGGCGGTCGGATACACGCTGGCCGTGGTGTTTCCAGTCGCCGGCAACCTCGGCGGCGGCGGGTTCATGACGATCCGCATGGCCGACGGCCGCAAGACCGTCATCGATTTCCGCGAGACGGCGCCGCGCGCGGCATCGCACGACATGTACCTGGATGCTGCCGGCCGGGTCGTACCCGGATCGAGCACGCACGGCTATCTTGCCGTCGGCGTGCCGGGCACCGTGGCCGGACTCGAGTTGGCGCGGAGCCGCTATGGCACGATGTCGCGGGCGGCGCTGCTGATGCCCGCGATCCGCTATGCGCGGGACGGGTTCGTATTGCGTTCCGGCGATGCCCGGTTCCTGCAGCGTTCGGCGAACGGGCTGCGGGGCGATCCGGCGGCTGCCGCGATCTTCCTGCCGCACGCGCGTCCGCCTGTTGCGGGGGAGCGACTGGTCCAGCGCGATCTGGCCGGGACGCTGGAGCGGATCCGGGACGAGGGCGCGGCCGGGTTTTACCGCGGCCCGGTGGCGGAACGGATCGCCGCGGCGATGACCGCTCCCGACGGACGCCGCCGCGGCCTGATCACCCGGGCCGATCTCGAGGGCTATCGGGCGCGCGAGCGCGCGCCGGTCGAATGTACCTATCGCGGCTATCGCGTGCTGTCGGCGCCGCCCCCCAGTTCGGGCGGCGTGGTGCTCTGCGAGATGCTCAACATCCTCGCCGGGGTGCCGTTGCGGACGTGGGGCGCGGGCTCGGTGCGGGCGGCCTATGTCGAGATCGAGGCCATGCGGCGGGCATACCGGGATCGCAATCGGGATCTGGGCGACCCGGATTTCGTCCGCAATCCGATCGCCCGGTTGCTTGACCCGGCGTATGCCGCGCACCTGCGTGCCGGGATCGTCGCCGGGATGGCGGCGAAACGGGCGGGAATCCCGGGCGATGACGCCGCCGGTGCCACGGGCCGGGAGGGCGCGCAGACCACCCACTACGCCATCGTCGATCGCGCCGGCAACGCGGTGTCGGTGACGGTCACGCTCAACGGGCCGTTCGGCGCGCAGGTCGTCGCACCCGGAACGGGCGTGCTGCTCAACGACGAGATGGACGATTTCGCGGTCAAGCCGGGAACCCCGAATCTCTACGGTCTGGTGCAGGGGGAGGCGAATTCCATCGCCCCCGGCAAGCGGCCGCTTTCTTCGATGACCCCGACCATCGTCACGAAACAGGGCAAGCCGGTCCTGGTGGTCGGAACGCCCGGCGGCAGCCGCATCATCACCGGCGTTCTTGAGACGATCCTCGGGGTCGTCGACTACGGCCTCGACATCCAGCAGGCGGTCGATGCACCGCGCTTCCATCAGCAGTGGCGGCCGCGCGCGACGATGTGCGAGCCCGGGGCGCTGCCGCGGGACACGCAGCGCACGCTCGAATCCTGGGGCGAGCGCTTCACGACCGTGGCGCCGTACGATCATGTCGATGCGATCCTCGTCGGCGGGCCGGCATTGGGGAGGACGGCGAAGGGCGGCGATCGCCTGTTCGGCGCCGACGATTCGCGCGGCGATACGGGGCTGGCCGCGGGGTATTGAGCGGGTGCGGGGCGCCGGGACCGCGCCTCAGATCGGCGCGACCGACGCGATGAAGTCCTGGGCGATGGCCCGCCAGGAACGCTGCAGCGCGGCCTCGCGCACGCGCCGGCGATCGAGTTGCAGCGCCTGCCGGCATGCGGCGTCGAGATCGTCGTCGAGGATGCCGCTCGTTCCCGGAATAACCACGGTTTCGGGCCCCGCGACCGGAAACGCGGCGACCGGGCAGCCGCAGGCCATCGCTTCCAGCATGACCAGTCCGAAGGTGTCGGTGCGGCTCGGAAACACGAAGACGTCGGCGGCGTCGTAGAACGAGGCCAGCGCGCCGTGAGGCTGCCGCCCGAGCCAGTGGACGTCGCGATACTGGCTTTCCAGGCGGGCGCGGTCGGGGCCGTCGCCGATCACCACCCGCGATCCCGGCAGGCGCAGGCGCAGGAAGGCGTCAAGGTTCTTCTCCGGCGCGACGCGACCGACGTAGAGCCAGATCGGCCGCGGCAGGGCAAGCCCGTCGCGCCCGCCGGGACGGAACGTTTCCCCGTCGACGCCGCGGCCCCAGAGGCGGGTATGCGGCAGGCCCGCGCGGCACAGCTCGGCGCGCAGCTGGGTGGTGGGAACGAGGACCGCCTGCGATTCGTGGTGAAACCGGCGCAGCACGGCCATCGTCAATCGCGCGGGGATGCCGAAGCGGGTCTTGAGATACTCGGGAAACCGGGTGTGGTACGACGTCGTGAAGTGCCACTTCCGGCGCCGCGCGAGCGAGCGCGCCGCCCAGCCCAGCGGGCCTTCGGTGGCGATATGCAGGCCGGCCGGAATCAGCGAACCCAGCGCCCGCGAGACGTGGCGGACGGGTTCGATCGACAGCAGAATGTCGGGTTCGCCCGGCGCCGCGATGCCGCGCGAGCCGCCGGGGTGGATCACCCGCAACTCGTGGCCGAGCGCCGCGAGTTCGCGCTGCATGTAGGTCCACGTCTGGACCACGCCGTTGACCTGCGGATGCCACGCATCGGTGACGAGGACGATCGGGCGCTTTGAAGGGGTGGCCGGCGGCGGGTCCTGGAGCATGCCCGCGATTTTCAGGAGCGGCGGTTACGGCGGTGTGTCGCGATGGCGCTCGCCGGCGGCAATGACGTCCCGCAGGCCGGCATGGATGTCCGGGTAGGTCAGCCGCAGCCGGAGTTCGCGTTTCATGCGCCCGTTGCGCAGGCGCCGCGACTCGGTCAGGAAGGACATCCGCTGCGGACCGGCGGCGGCGCGCAGCGCCTCGCCCGAGGCCCGTGGCGGGTGGGGCAGGCCAAGGCGGTC
>JAKCCX010000071.1 GCA_021838715.1 Pseudomonadota bacterium
CATGGCGCACAACCTCGGCCTGACCGTGACCGCCGAAGGCATCGAGACCGCCGACCAGGAAGCCTGGATGCACCACCTCGGCTGCGACTCCGCGCAGGGCTTCCACATTGCCCGCCCCATGCCGGCAGAGGATTTTCTCCGCCGGTATCTGGCGGAGCGCGCCCGGCCGGCGGCGTCGCGCCCGATCGGCGACGGCGGCCCCGGCGCGCATTCCGTGCAATAGCAAACCCGACCCCACATGGCAGAACAACCGGATCTCTTTGCGGCTCCGCCTTCCGAAATGCCGGAAGGCCTGAGCCTCGCGCACTTTGCCCAGCGTGCCTATCTCGATTACGCCGTATCCGTGGTCAAGGGGCGCGCCCTGCCCGACGTCGCCGACGGCATGAAGCCGGTGCAGCGGCGCATCCTGTATGCGATGAACGCGATGGGCCTCGTTCCCGGCGCGAAGCACGTCAAATCGGCGCGCGTCGTGGGCGACGTGATCGGCAAATACCATCCGCATGGCGATCAGGCGGCCTACGACGCGCTGGTGCGCATGGCGCAGGATTTCTCGCTGCGGTATCCGCTCATCGACGGGCAGGGCAATTTCGGCAGCCGCGACGACGATCCCGCCGCCGCGATGCGCTATACCGAAGCGCGGCTGACGCCCATCGCCCGCGCGCTGCTCGACGAGCTCGGCCAGGGGACGGCGGATTTTCTGGCCAACTACGACGGCAGCCAGGAGGAGCCGCGGCTGTTGCCGGCACGGTTGCCGATGGTGCTTCTGAACGGCGCGGCCGGAATCGCCGTCGGCATGGCGACCGAGATTCCGCCGCACAACCTGCGCGAGATCGTCACCGCGGCGCAAGCGCTGCTGCAGGATCCGGGCCTGGGTCTCGATGCGGTGCTCGAATCGGTCCGCGGACCGGACTTCCCCGGCGGCGGACAGCTCATTTCAGACGCGGCGGAGATCCGGGCGGCGTACGAGACGGGGCGGGGCAGTCTCAAGATGCGCGCGCGCTGGCGCTTCGAGGAACTGGCCCGGGGACAGTGGCAGCTCGTCGTGACCGAATTGCCGCCCGGAACCTCGGCGCGGCGGGTGCAGGAAGAAGTCGAGGAACTGATCAACCCGAAGGTTCGGGCGGGGCGCAAGTCGCTCACCCCGGAACAGCAGCAGACGCGCCAGGTGGTGCTTGCGGTGCTCGACCGCATGCGCGACGAATCCAGCCGCGATGCGGCGGTCCGGCTGGTGTTCGAGCCTCGCACCGCCAAGGTCGACCGGCAGGAGCTCGTCAATACCCTGCTGGCACACACCAGCCTGGAGCTCAATGCTCCGGTCAACCTCGTGATGATCGGGCGCGACGGCCGCCCGCGGCAGAAGCCGCTGCTGGAGATCTTGCGCGAGTGGCTGGAGTTCCGGGTCGAGACGGTGCGGCGGCGCAGCCGCCATCGGCTGGATCGGGTGCTCGACCGCATTCACGTTCTCGAGGGGCGGCAGGCCGTGCTGCTGCGGATCGAGGAGGTGATCCGGGTGATCCGCAACGCCGACGAACCCAAGGCCGACCTGATCGCGGCGTTCGGCCTTTCCGATCGGCAGGCGGAGGACATCCTCGAAATGCGGCTGCGCCAGCTGGCGCGCCTGGAAGGCATCCGGCTGGAGCAGGAACTGGGCGAACTGCGCAAGGACGAAGCGTCGCTGCGCAAGCTGCTCGATTCCGACGCGGCGCTCAAACGCCAGGTCGGCCGGGAGCTGGACGAGGATGCGCGCCGCTTCGGCGACCCGCGGCGCACCCTGGTGGAGGAGGCGGCGCGCGCCACCGTCGAGGCCAAGGTGCTCGACGAGGCGGTCACGGTGATCGTTTCGCAGCAGGGATACGTGCGCGCGCGCAGCGGGCACGGCCACGATGCGGCGCAGTTCGGCTTCAAGGCGGGCGATGCCCTGTACGCGGCGTTCGCGTGCCGCACAGTCGATCATCTGGTGGCGGTCGGATCGAACGGCCGCTGCTACACCATCCCGGTCGCCAATTTGCCTTCCGCGCGCGGCGACGGTTTGCCGGCGACGGCGATGATCGAACTCGAAGCCGGAACCCGCCTGCTTGCCTACGTCGCCGGCGCGGCGACGACGCCGCTGGTGCTGGCCACCAGCGCGGGCATGGGGTTCGCCTGCCAGATCGGCGATCTGCTGAGCCGGCAGAAGGGCGGCAAGCAGTTCCTGAACCTGGACGAAGGGGCCGAGCCGTTACGGCCGGCGATCGTCGATCCGGCGCACCACGACCGGATCGCCTGCGTGTCGGAACAGGGACGCCTGTTGGTCTTCCCCGCCGCGGAAATCAAGGCGCAGGCGGGCGGCGGGCGCGGTGTCCGGTTCATGGCCCTGGATGCGGGCGAACGGATGGTCGGCGCCGTCAGCTGTTCGGCGGCGGCGGGGGTGGTGGTTGCGGGAGTTGCCGCGCGGTCCGGCAAGGCGCTGGAGGCAGTGGTTGCCGGCCGCGACCTGGCGGGCCATGCGGGCAGTCGGGCGCGCAAGGGAACGGCGCTCAAGCCGCGGATGACGGCGACCGGAGTTCGCACCGCGGCTTGAAATTTCCGTCCGCGCCCCAATCTCGTCCGCGGACCATTTTTCGTCACCAGGAATTTCCATGACCCAAGAACAAACGACCGCGTCCCGCCAGACCCTCGGATTCCAGGCCGAGGTCAAGCAGTTGCTGCACCTGATGATCCATTCGCTCTACAGCAATCGCGAGATTTTCCTGCGCGAACTGGTGAGCAACGCCTCCGACGCCTGCGACCGGCTGCGCTTCGAGGCGATCGCCGATCCCGCCCTGCTTTCGGCCGGGGAGGAACTCGCGATCGAGGTCCGCTACGACAAGGAGGCGAAGACCATCACCGTCTCCGACAACGGCATCGGCATGTCCCGCGAGGAGATGATCCAGCACCTCGGTACGATCGCCAAGAGCGGCACGCGCGAATTCTTTTCGCAGTTGACCGGAGACCAGCGCAAGGATGCCCAGCTCATCGGCCAGTTCGGCGTGGGCTTCTACTCGGCGTTCATCGTCGCCGACAAGCTGCGTGTGATTTCGCGGCGCGCGGCCGCGGCCGCTGCGGCGTGCTGGGAGTCCGACGGCGGCGGCGAGTTCACGGTCGAACCGGCGGAGCGCGCGCACCGCGGCACCGACATCATCCTGCACTGCCGGGAGGGCAACGAGGATCTGCTGTCGAGCTGGAAGATCAAGTCCATCCTGACGCGGTACTCCGACCACATCGCGACGCCCATCCGCATGGTCAAGGAGGAATGGGACAAGGACGCCAACGAGCTGCGCGCCACCGGCGAGATGGAGACCGTCAACCGCGCGTCGGCATTGTGGGCGCGCGCCAAGTCGGACATCACCGACGAGCAGTACAAGGAGTTCTACAAGCACGTCGCACACGATTTTTCCGATCCGCTGGCGTGGACCCACAACCGCGTCGAGGGCCGCAACGAGTACGTGCAATTGCTCTATCTGCCGTCGAAGGCCCCCTTCGACCTGTGGGATCGCAAGCACACCCACGGCCTGAAGCTGTACGTCAAGCGCGTGTTCATCATGGACGACGCGGAACAGCTGCTGCCGGCCTATCTGCGCTTCGTGCGCGGCGTCGTCGACTCGAGCGATCTGCCGCTCAATGTCTCGCGCGAGATCCTGCAGGAAAGCCGCGACGTGAAGCTGATCCGCGAGGGCTGCACCAAGCGCGTGCTGTCGCTGCTCGAAGATCTGGCACAGAACCGCCCCGACGACTACGCGAAGTTCTGGACCGAGTTCGGCACGGTGCTGAAAGAGGGCGTCGGCGAGGATTCGACCAACGCCGAGCGCATCGCCAAGCTGTTGCGGTTTTCCTCCACGACGGCATCCACCTCCACCGCCGGCGACGGGATGACCTCCCTCGCCGACTACGTCGCCCGGATGAAGCCCGAGCAGACCGAGATCTACTACGCCACCGGTGATACGCCGGCGGCCGCGCGCAACAGCCCGCACCTGGAGATCTTCCGCAAGAAGGGCGTCGAGGTGCTGCTGCTCGCCGACCGCGTCGACGAATGGATGCTGTCCTTCCTGACGGAGTTCGAGGGCAAGCCGTTGCGCTCGGTGGCGAAGGGCGATCTTGCGCTCGACGCACTGGCCGACGCGCAGGAGAAGGAAGAGAAGCAGAAAGCCGAGGATGAGTTCAAGGACCTGGTCGCCCGGGTGAAGGAGGCCTTGGCCGAGCGCGTCTCCGACGTGCGGATCACCATGCGGTTGACCGACTCGCCGGCCTGCGTGGTGGTCGACAAGGATGCGATGAGTGCGCACCTGCAGCGCATGCTCAAGGCCGCGGGACAGCAGGTCGCGCCGCAGGCCCCGGTGCTCGAGCTCAATCCGCACCATGCCCTGGTGCAGCGGCTGCAGGGAGAGGATGCGGCGCATCTTGCCGACTGGGCGAACCTGCTGCTCGATCAGGCCGTCCTGGCGGAGGGCGGGCAGGTCGAGGATCCCGCCGGATTCGTCAAACGCATGAACGCGCTGCTGCTGGGACGCGGATCGATGTGATCACGTTCTCGGAAGCGAACGGGGTCCGCTATCTGCATTTCGGCACGGAATGGGTCCAGGGGGCGATGCGACTGTCGCACCCGTACCGCCTGGAGCTCGAATACCAGCGGCAGATGATGGCGCCGCTGGTGTTCGCGCCGCGGCCCCGCGCGGTTCTGCAGCTGGGGCTGGGCGCGGCGGCGCTGACCAAGTTCTGCCACCGCTACCTGCCGGATTCCCGTGTCACCGTGGTGGAAATCGATCCGGCGGTGATTCTCGCCGCGCGGCAGTGGTTCGCGCTGCCGCCGGACGATGCCCGCCTGCGCGTGGCGCGCGCCGATGGCCGGGCGTATCTCGACCGCCACCCGGCAAGCGCCGACTGGCTGCAGGTGGATCTCTACGACGCGGGTGCGAAAGGGCCGGTGTACGACGATGTGCCCTTCTATTCCGCCTGCCGCGGAGCCTTGCGCGACGGCGGGGTGGC
The DNA here is from genome assembly GCA_021838715.1 of Pseudomonadota bacterium. Classification (GTDB taxonomy): domain Bacteria; phylum Pseudomonadota; class Gammaproteobacteria; order Burkholderiales; family Burkholderiaceae_F; genus GJ-E10. Next base: position 5,002 of record JAKCCX010000071.1, read on the forward strand.
GGCGTTCAACCTGTTCGGACGGGGCCTGCGGCATAGCCTGCGGGCGCTCGACGAGGCATTTTCCGGGCGCTGGGTCCGCCTGCCGGCGACGGCCGAGGGCAACCACGTCGTCCTCGCATTTGCCGGCGACTGCGGTCTGCCCGCGGACGGTCGGGCGGCGGCCGCGCGGTCGGTGGCGGCACGATTCGGTCTGGCGGCGCCGGCGTGGATCGACGGCCTGCGAGGTCCGGCTGACCGTGGCATGCCATATTGATGGGCGATCCCGTGTTTTTTCAGTATATTTTCAGGTTTGCCGTCGCACACTACGCGTTTCCTTGCCATGGGCGGGCACCATGATGGCCCCCGCGAGCCGATGACCCAGAACGCCGACTTGTCCCGGGATCCCGTCGGGGATGGTTCCCCGGAGGGATACGCGGAGCATTCCCGGGACACGCTGCAGGCGGCGGTGGCGGTCGCGTCCGGGCTGTCGGCGGCGTCGTTTTCCGGCATCGTCGATCGGGTTCGCGACATGATCTCGCTGGTCCGGGATTTCAACGTCAGCCTGCCGTGGGTGCGGGGGTTGCTGGCGGCCAAGTCCGAGGCGCTGCGGGATGCCTATCTGCGGCGCTTGCGGGAGCGGCAGGATGCCGCGGTGGCAGGACTGTTCTCCGCCGATCCGGACTGGCGCAGGCCGCACGGGTCGGCGATCGATGTTCTGGTGGCGGGGGACGGGGTCGCGGACCGGATCGTCGATCGGGTGGCGGCCCGCATCGTCGGGCGCATGCGCACCGCCGCCGAGGAGCCGCTGCGCGAATTGCAGGCCATCGTCCGATTCCTCTCCGGCCGCGAGGATCTTCCGGTTTCCGGCAACCCGTTCGCGCCCGACGTGTTCGTCGGCGCGCTGATGCAGGCGGCAGCGGATGTCGGGCTGGCGCCGCAGGCCTGGGTCGCATTCCTTACCGTATTTGAACGGGATCTCGGGGCCGAGGTCCGGCGTATCGAACATGCCGTCCTCGAGCACTTTCGCGTGCAGGGCGTCGATCCGCGCCCGGGGGCGCGACCGGGACAGGGGGCTCGGCAGGACCCGCGGCAGGACGCATGGCAGGATCAGCGGGTCCGGTCGTGGATCGCGTACCTGCGCCGCCGGAGCGCAGCCGGCGATCTGGGGATGGCGGGTGCGCGGGGCGAAGGTGCCGCCGGGCAGACGGATCTCCGGGGCGAAGATCCGGCGCGCAGCGCCGACCTGGCCCGGGCGCGGCAATTCCTCGCCGAATTGCGCGCGGGCGCGCGCGACGAGGCGGGGACGCGGAGCCTTGCGGCGGATTTCTTCCCGGGCGAACCGCTCCTCGCGGCATTGGGAGAATTGCAGGCGCTTGCCCTGCAGGGAATCCGCGGGGTGACCTTCGCCGCCAGTTCCGCCGGGTCCATCGAGACCTGGCGCGGACACCTCGTGGAGCAGGCGGAGCGGCCGGAAGAACAGTGCATGATCGACATCGTGGCGATGCTGTTCGACCATGTCCGGTGCGCCGCGCAGATTCCGCCGGCGATCCAGGACCTTCTCGCGCGGTTGCAGTTCCCGGTGCTCAAGGCGGCGTTGCTCGATTGTCGCTGGTTCGCGTCGAGCACCCACCCCGCTCGCCGGTTCATCGACCGCATCGCGCAGGTGGCGGTTTGCGGCACTGCCGGCGCCGCCGAGGGCGAGTCGTTCCGTTTCGAGGCCGAACGGCACGTGAACCGGATCGTTCGCGAGTTCGACCGCGACGTCGGGCTCTACGAGCAGGCGCTCGCGGAGTTCGATCGGTTTCTCGCCGAGTCGGGGCGCGCCTTCGAGCGCCGGTCGATCACCGAGCACGCGGTCGCGCGCTTCGTCGCCGGCACCGTGCCGCGGGTTGCCCCGACGGCCGATCGGGCGCCGGCGTAGGTCGTCCCGATCGCCCGGGCGCAGGGCGGCCACGCCGCCGCAGTCGTCGCCGTCCGTTCCCCAACCCCGGGTTAGGACGCCCGTCGCCGCAGGCACTCCAGCAAGGCGTCGTTGATCGCCATCGGATCGGCGGGGAGCGTGCCGCGCTGCGTCCGCCACACCACTTCGCCGAGGCATTCCATCGCGGCATGCGCGCCGGCATGGGCGTCGCCGGTGCGCCGGCGCAGTTGTTCCAGCAGGGCGCGGATCCCCGGCGGCTGATCGATCGATTCCTGTTCCCGCAGCGCCAGGTGCATCGCAAGATGCAGGAAGGGATTTTCGCGCCCGGCCTCCACGGGAAAATCCATCTCCTGGGCGCGCGCGGCGTCGACAAGCAGCGCGTGGTACTCGGGATGGTCCTCGATGCAGGCGATTGCCATGCTCTCCAGGGGCGTCGCGACGCTTCCTTCGCAATGCTTGCGCCAGGCGTCGCAGAAAAACCGGCGGACTTCTTCGCGCGAGGGATTGAACATGGCGGCCTTCTTTGCGGGAGGGATGGTAATGGGGCGGAGGAGCGGGCCGGGCTTCCCTCTCTCCCGCGGTGGCGGGAGAGGGCGGGGGTGAGGGTCGCGATTCGGAGGCTGCTCGTTACTTCGGCGCCGGCGTCTTCGGCTCGTACCCGCATTGCGCTGCGACGATGCAGCGCCAGCATTCGGGTTTGCGCGCCTTGCACACATAGCGTCCGTGCAGGATCAGCCAATGGTGGGCGTGGTTGCGATATTCCGCCGGCACCACGCGCAGCAGTCCTTCCTCGACCGCCCGCACGGTCTTCCCCGGCGCAAGTCCGGTGCGGTTGGCGACGCGGAAGCAGTGCGTGTCGACGGCGATCGTCGGTTCCCCGAAAGCGACATTCAGGACCACGTTGGCGGTCTTGCGGCCCACGCCCGGCAGGGCCTCGAGGGCGGCGCGATCGCGGGGTACCTGCCCGCCGTGCTGTTCGAGGATCCGGCGGGAAAGGGCGAC
>JAKCCX010000017.1 GCA_021838715.1 Pseudomonadota bacterium
GGGGCGCGGTGCGCAGCGCAGGCGCCGGGGCGGCGCGCAATCGCGCGCCTCCACTTCTGACTCACGGCCCCTGTCCGAGCGTAGCGTCCCGGAGGGACGCAGAGCGAGTTGGCCGTGCGCCCCGGCGCCGAGCAGCACAACGCAGTCGGCACGCAGGGCCGACCGCGGCCCGGGGCCGGAACCGGTGCAGGGCGCCCGGATCTCGTTCATGACCTCGTGTGCGGCGCCCTTCCGCCGTCCAATGCGCATGGGTGACACTCCCCAAGAGAACGCCAAGAACTGACGTTCCTCCGCCGCATCAATCGACACACGCAGCGCCACAGATCCTGCAGAAAATGATCCGCACCAATCCGTATCTCCATTCCAAACAGAATGAAGCACTACACTACGGTGCGCGCGGCGCGGACGGCGGCAATTCAGCGGGGGATGGAATTGAGGCGGTTGGCCGCCTCCACCATGCCCGTCGCCAGCGCGGCGACGTCCTCGCCTTCCGTCTGGGCTTGCGCCCGCAGCGCCTCGGCGGCGCGCCGGTAGTCGAGCCGCAGCCGCTCCATCAAAATTCCGATCGCGACCGACTCGTCGAGCCGGGCGTCCCGCGATGGCGGCGGCGCGGGTCGCGGCGCGGCCGCCGGCGGTCGGGTCCCCTGCGTGCGCGCCAGGGCCGCGCGCACCGCCGGCACGATCTGCTGGACATCGAGAGGCTTGACCAGGTACCCCAGCGCCCCCAGACGCTTCGCTTCATCCACCGTCTGGGAGTCGTTGAACGCGGAGAGGAACAGGAAATCGATCGGGGGGGTCAGCGAGGCGAGGTATCGCGCCACATCCATCCCCGACTTTCCCTGCATGCGCATGTCGAGAATCGCGAGTTGCGGCTTGTGCTGACGTGCCAGGAGAATCGCGTCGTCGCCGTTGTCCGCCTCGATGACGTCGATCCCCGCCTGCCGCAGACCGGCGCACAGGGTCACCAGAACCAGCCGGTCGTCGTCGACGACGAGCACCAGCGGAGAATCCGCAGTCATTCCGCCTCCTCCCGGATCGCCGGCGGAGCGAGGTCGAGCGATGCCCGCACCACCGGTCCGAGCGCCTCGATCCGCAAGCGCGCGCCGCGCCGCGGCAACAATGCCTTGATCAACGACAGCCCCGAAACCCCCGAGACCACGCGCGCGAAATCGAACCCCGGCGGCAGCCGGCCGGCGTTGTCGATGGTGATCACCAGGCCGTCGGCGGTGCTGTCGATCCGCACCTGGATCGGCAGCTCGCGCGAGGCGCGATACTTGATCGCATTGGTGCCCAGCTCATTGATCACCAGGGCGATGGGCACCGCTTCGTTCTCCGGAAGCCCCCAACGCCACAGTTCCGGCGAGTCCGATTCGAACCGTACCTCCACCCCGAACATCGCGCCGAGATTCGAAAAGATTCCCTGCGCCATCCCGAGCACCGGAAGCGTCCCGCCGATGCCGATCTGCAGGCCATGGACCTGGGCGATCGCCTGGATCTGGCCGGCGATCTCGTTCAAGGCCGAGGACACTTCGGGCTTGGCGCTGGCCATCTGCTGCAGCAGGCCGGCCACGCCCTGCAGGTTGTTCTTGATGCGATGGTGTACTTCCCGGACCAGGACGTCGCGCTGCTTGACCGCCTCATCCAGACGCTGCTGCTCGGCCGCCCGGCGCTCGGTGACGTCGTCGGCGATCCCGAACACCCGCACCGAGCCGTCGTGCACGCGTGCCGGATTCAAGCGCACGTTGAGCCAGCGCGCGCCCCGTTCCGGATGGGCGATCCGGACCGAAATCTCCCCGCGGCGCAAACGGCGCAGATCCGCGAGCAACCGCGGCAACTGCTGGTCGATCGACCGCCGGTCGTCGGGGTGGACGTAGGCCATCGCCGAGCGCGGATCCGCGAGCAGATCCGCCACCGCTCCGCCGACCAGCCGCGTGTACCGGTCGTTGATGTAGTGGACCCGCGTGAGATCGGCGTCGGCGATGAACACGACCTGGTCGATGTTCTCCGCAAACTGGCGGAAGCGGGTTTCGGTCTCCCGCAGCGCCGTCTCCGTCTGCACCTCTCCGGTCAGATCGTCGATGATCGACATGACGTATTTTGCCGTCGCATGTTCGCGGCCCTCCCTGCCTGCTTCCATCTGGGCGTCGGCCCGATCGTCGAAGATCGGAACCACGCGCTGATTCACCGTCAACGCCCGGCCATCCGCCCGCAACATCACATCCCGGGGGCGATCGATCCTGCACCCCTCCGCCACCGCGCGCCGATCCAGCTCCGCATACAGATCGGCGAACTGCCGGCCGTAGATCTCATGCCAGGAACGACCGAGCACCTGCTGCCGCGAAAGCCCGGTGAGCGCCTCGCCCGCGCGGTTCATGCTGACGAAGCGGCCGGTCGCCGCATCCCGCACCGAAACGAGGACCGGCAGGCTCTCGATCACGAGGTCGAGATGGTTGCGCACGCGGCGCAGTTCCTCCTCCGACCGGTGCCGCGCGTCGACATCGGTGAGCGCGACGATCATGCCGCGCTCCGGCGCGCCGGATTCGATCGGCCCGGCGTTGCCGGCACACCAGAACACGCTGCCGTCGGCACGCCGCATCGGCAACTCGAAGCTCGCGCGCCCGCCATGGCCATCCACGGGCGTCGCCGCAGAAACCTGCGAGAGCACCCGCGCCCATGCCGCCGGGTCGACGAAAAGCGATCCGAACTGCACTTCGCCGAGATCCGCCGACGGGAAGCCGAACAGACGTTCGCCGGCCGCATTGGCCTTGACGATCAGGTCGTCGGCGACATAGATGATCGCCACCAGCGCATTGTCGAAGATCAGCTGCAGTTCATTGAGCGCGTTGCGCAGCTCGCGCTCGGAGCGTTTGCGTTGATCGATGTCGACGAAGGCGAAGATGTATCCCAGGTCGGGCCGCTCGGGGTTGACCGCGCGTCCCTGCACGGCGACCCAGATCGGATCGCCGCTGCGCCGGCACATGTAGAGCTCGAACTCGCAGGTGCCCCGGTCGCGGATCTCGGGAATGCGTTCGTCCAGGGCCGCCAGCAGCAGGCGGTCGGTCGGATGCGCGAAAAGCTGGATCTGCCCCACCAGCATTCCCGGCTCGCAGCCCAGCAGTTCCTCCATCGCCGCATTTGCGCGCAGGATGCTGCCGTCGCGCACGAACAGCAAGCCGACCAGCGCGGTGTCGAAGATCAGCCGGCTTTCGGCAAGCAGGCGCTGCAAGCGCTCTTCATAGTGCTTGCGATCCGTGAAATTCTCCAGCACCAGCAGGATCTCGCGGGGGCCCTGCGCGCCGCCCATCGACCGCCAGACGAGGTTCACCCACCGCGTCTGGCCCGCCGGATCCGTCAACCGGCGCGCCGGCTCGGTGACCGACGCGCCCTGCCCGCCATCCCGCGCCACCGCCGTGCGCGCGCGCAGACTGGCCTCGGCGTCCTCGGCATGGAACAGCCGGGACGGATCCTGACCGAACAATTCCCCCTCGCTGCGGCCCAGCAATGCACATGCGCTCCGGTTGGCGCGCGTGATGCGGAATTCCGCGTCCAGGAGCAGGAACCCCACCGGGCTCTCGTTGAAGATGCTCGATAAGCGATTATTGTTTTCCGCCAGGACCGATTCAAAGCGCTTGCGGTCGGAGATGTCGCGCACGAGCAGGAAAATGAACTCCCGCTCGCCGTGCTCGACGCGCTGCAGCACGACGTCGACGGCGAATTCCGTCCCGGCGCGCGTCCGGTACTGCGTTTCCCCATGATAGGAACCGCGGGCATGCAGCCGCTCCAGCACCTCGGCAAACCGCGCCGAGCCCAGATTGGCATCGATCGCGTCGAGCCGCATGCCGGTGATCTGGTCGCGCGAATACCCCAACCACGACAAGGCCGTTTCGTTCGCATCGACGATCGACCCGTCGCGCCGGATTTCCAGCACCATCTCGCCGGCCCGCTCGAGCGCCTGACGCAGCGCCGCCAGCGACGTTTCGGCGAACCGCTCCCGATCCAGCCGCTCGACCGTCAGGAACACGCCGTTGAATTCGCCGCGGGCGTTGAGCAGCGGCGTCCGCCGCTCCCGCACCCAGGAGAGGTCACCCCCCGAGAACTGATACTCGACCTGGTGCGAGCTGCGCAGTTCGTTGTCGCGCATGCGGATCAGGGAACGCATGACATCCGGCTGCCCGCTCAGGTCGAACGCCTCGTCGAGGCGCCGGCCGAGCAGGTCCCGCTGCTCGACGCCGAGCATCTGCGTCATATACGCGTTGCAGCGGAGGTAGCGCAGATTGCGGTCGAGCACGGCCATTCCGATCCGCGCGCTCGACATCAGGGTGGAAACCAGGGAATCGGCCGCCCGGTTGGCGCGCATGGCGCTGCGCGGAACCGTGATGTCGCGGGCGAACGCCGTGACGTGGCCCGCCTCGCCGTAGCCGTCGGGTTCGACGTAAAGGCGCACTTCGAAATTCTTCGCGCCGGTGGGATAGGGGTAGATGAACTTGAACGTCCGGCCTTCGAGCGTATCGAATGCCGCGGCAAGCTTCCCCTCCCACAGCGGGGCAAACTCCTGCATCGGCTCGACCTCGACCAGCCGACGTCCGACGAGTTCCGCGCGACTCACGCCGAAGGACTGAACGGCGGCGGAGTTGACATAGATCACGACGAGCGCCCGATCGAACCGCAGCACCGCGTCGGGAAGCTCGTCGAACAGCGCGGAAGGCGGCGCCGACGACCGCGTCCCCCGCGGCGTCACGAGGTCTCCGACGCCCGGCTCCGGCGAGGGCTGCGCAGGGGGGGCGGGCGGTGCGGGCATCGCGCCGCCGACGTCGCCGGCGGAATGGTCGAAGAGGATCGCGGCCGAGTCCAACCGTGCATCAAACGTCATGATGGAGTCCGCCGCGCCAAAGTCCCATCCATCGAAGCGGTACGTTCCCGCGAAACTTCCATAAGAATACCGGATCCGGAGCAGGCCGCCCCGGGAATCCGGAGGCCGATCGGAGCCCGGCGACGGCGTCCAATCAAATGTAGTTGAAGAGGGACAGCTTGGAAATCGCCGAATAGCTCTGCAGCGCCGCCTGGAACTGGGTCTGCTGCTGCGAAAGCTGGGACGCCGCCTGCGCGTAGTTGGTGTCGACGATGTTGCCGGACTGGGTCTGGTCCTGCAGGGTCTGCGAAGCGCCGATATTGCCGTATGCGCTGATCGCCTGCATGCCCGCGCCCATCGACGCCTGGGTCGTTCCCAGCGCGGTGATCGCCTGGTCCACCTGAGTCAGCATCGACCCGGATTGGCTCGTCGGATTGGACGACTGCAGGGCGTTGATGGCGTTGCCGACCATCTGGAACAGCGACTGGGTGCCACCGCTCCCCGTCGGAATGTTCAGGAACACGCTCTGCCCGGAATATTTGCTCTGCACGGTGTTGGCAACGGAAACCTGCAATTGCTGGTTGATGCTGTCGCCGTGGTACGACACGGAGTTGCCGCTCTGCGAGAACGGCGGCGTATTGTTGACGGAGCCGCCGAACAGGTAGCCGCCCTGGCCGTCACCGGAATTTCCGAGGGCCACCAGTTCATTCAGATTCTGCTGCACCTGCGTCGCCATCGCGGTGTATTGCGCCGGCGTGTTGGTGCTGTTGCCCGCCTGCACCATCGTCGTGCGGATGCTCTGCAGAACATTGAGCATCTGCGTCAACGCCGACGAACTCATGTTCAGGAGGCTGCTGGCCTGGCTCTGATTGCTCTTGTATTGCCCGAGCTGCGAAATATCGCTTTGCAACGAGGAGGCGATCGCGGCGCCGACCGGGTTGTCCGCCGGCGAGTTGATCTGTTTGCCGCTCGAAAGCTGGGCGGTGGTGTTCATCACCTGCGCCTGATCGGCCATGATGCTCTGGTTGCTGCTCTGATACACCGTGGATGTGGCGATGCGGATCATGGTGGGTTCCCCGTTACGCCGAAGCGGCTACCTGCAGGACCGTATTGAAAATGGTGTTGGCCGTCTGGATGATGGTCGCGGCGGCCTGATACTGCTGCTGGTACTGGAGCAGATTGGCCGCCTCCTCGTTGAGGTTGACGCCCGACACCGATGCCTGCGCTGCCGTTGCGCTCTGCAGCAGCGCGTCGGCCGAGGTCTGCGTGGTCTGCGCGGTCGAGGTCATCGATCCGACGTCGCCCACGGTCGCCGCATAGGCGTTGTCGAGCGTGGCGCCGGTTGCCAGCGTCAGCGTCTGCGCCTGGCCCATGAGCAGGGCATTGCGATTGTCGCCGCTCGACGACCCCGTCGGCGCAACCGTGACGGCATCGCCGGCGACCGGCGTGCCGTTGAGCGTCAGAGACCACCCGTTGACGTTGATCGGCTGTCCAGGCGTATAGCTCTGCGCCGCACTGGTCGCGTGCGTCACCGAATCGGTATAGGTGTATTGCGTCGGGCTCGAAAAATTGATCGTCACCGGATCCTGCAGGTTCGGATTGGGCCCATAGGAGGTCGGCGCAGCCGCGGAGGGCGTGCTCGATCCCGCGGACAGCGGCTGCAGGCTCAGGCTTCCCACCGAGATCGAACTGCCCGACTGCAGGGTCGTCGACACGTTCAACGGGCTTGCCGCGGCGATCTGGCTGCCGTTGGTGATGGCAACGCTCAGATTCTGCGCCCCGTTGCGAACCGGCTGGATGGTGAAGACATCGCCGTTGTTCGCCGTGCCGCTGAGATTGATCGTCACGCCGTTGATGGTCTGGGGCATCGACGTGTAGGTCGTCTGCTGCCCGTCCGAGAGTTGGGTGACGACGTACTGCCGACTCGCCCCGCTGCCCTGCACGTTGAGCTGGTAGTCCGAGGGCTGCAACTGGGTGACATTGTTGTAGCTCGCCGTGACGGTGGCCGTGCCCGTGTTGGCGCTCCCCGCCACCACCGGGATCGCCGGCATGGCCGAGAACAGGTTGGCGCTGAACAGGCCCGGATTGTTCGCCGCCGAATTGCCGTTCAGGTCCTGTCCCCGTGCCTGGATCGCGTTCATCTGCGCCGACATCACCACCGCAAGCTGGCCGATCTGGTTTTCGACGCTCGGGATGGTCTGATTCTGGAATGCCAGCAGGGCACCGATCGCGCCGCCGCCGGTGTTTCCGGCTTCGAGGGGAACGATGGTGCTGCCGCTGGTCGTGCCGACGATGGTGTTCTGGGGATTGTTCGGATCCTGCCCCTGCGCCAGCGGATAGGCCTTGGCCCCCACCACCAGCGGCTGGCCGTTGGCGAGGTAGACGTTGATCGCCCCACCCTGGGTGGTCGTGGTGACGCCGACCGCCTTGTTCAGGGTCAGGATATCCTGGTTGCGCTGATCGAGCAGCGAGTTCGGCATTCCCCCCGCCGCCTGCGCTGTCGCGATCTGGCTATTCAGGTTGGCGATATCGGCGACTGTCGTGTTCGCGGTCGTGATCTGCTGCGCGATCTGCTGCGTGGTGCTCTGGCCCAACTGCTGCAATTGGGCATACATGCCGTTGAACTGGCCCGCCATCTGCTGCGCGGCCGAAAGCATGCTCTGTCGGGTGGCTGCGCTGGCCGGGTTCGAGCTCACCGCCTGCACTTGCGCAAAGAAATTGTCCATCGCCGTGCTGAGGCCGGTGGTGGGATCCGCAAACATGCTGTTGATCTGGCCGAGCAGCTGCGCCGCGGTGTCGGCCTGCCCGGCCTGGGCCTGTGCGGCGTTCGTCTGCTGACCGAGCAGGTCGCTGTACATGCGGGTGACCCCGGTGACGTCGACGCCGCTGCCCATGTACATCGACCCCACCCCGGTCTCGACCTGGGTGGCGAGCGTCGCGATCTGGCGCGAATACCCGGGGGTATTCACGTTGGCGATGTTGTTGCCAGTCGTCTGCAACGCGACGTACGCCGCATTGATCGCGCTGGACCCGATGGAGAGCAATCCGCTCATGGCTTTGGGTTCCGTTCAAAAAGGGCGATGGCAACCGGCGTCACCGCCCCCCTTTCCCGCCATTTACGGCATTTTTCGCCTGTCCTTGAATCGCGCCCGCCGCCTGCAGCACCTGCAGCATCGCCGGGCCCCCGCCGGGCGCCGTGGCGGACGGCGCGGTCGGGTGCGAGCCGCCCGCGGCGGCGCCGGTGCCCGTCTGGGGCACGTCCTGGCGCAACTGGCGGGCAATCATCTGGGCGAGTCCCGTCCCCTGATTCTGGGCGATGGTCTGCGCCAGCTGGCTGTCGAGCATCTGCTGGTAGGTATCCTGCTCCTGCGAGTCGAGCAGTCCCGATTTCATCGTCGCTTCGCGCATGCTCTTCAGAACCGACTGCAGGAACAGCGCCTCGAACTGCTTCGAAACCTGGGTGACCGCCTTCGCCGGGTCCTTGCTCGCCAACCGGCTCAGGCTGTCCAGGGAGTGCGAGTCGGCGGCGAGTCCGCCGATCATTGCGCCCGTCTGTGCGATGCCGATGCCCATCAGATCACCTCGAGGTCGGCCTTCAAGGCGCCCGACGCCTTGAGCGCCTGCAGGATCGACACCAGATCCGCCGGGTTCGCGCCCAGCGCGTTGAGCGCGTTGACCAGGTCGGAGAGATTCGCGGTCTGCGGCACCTGCATCAGGCTGCCGCCCTGCTGCTTGACCTTGATGCTGCTCTGCTGGGTGACCACGGTCTGACCTCCGGACAGGGCTCCCGGCTGCGACACCACCGGCGTCGTCGAAATGGTGACCGAGAGGTTGCCGTGCGCGACCGCCGCCGGCTCGAGCGTCACCATGCGATTCATCACGATCGACCCGGTGCGCGCATTGATGATGACCCGCGCCGGCGGATCCGCCAGCGCCACGTCGACGGATTCGACGCGGGCCATGAAATCGACCCGTGCATTCGGATCCGCCGGCGCCTTGACGTCGATCGTGCGTCCGTCCTGCGCGGCCGCCGTTCCCGCCCCCAGCGTGGCGTTGATCGCGTGGGCCACCGCCGCAGCGGTGCCGAAGTCGGTGCTGTTCAGTTCGAGCGCCAGCATGCCGCCGCGCTGGAACGGACTCGCGACGGCGCGCTCCACCGTCGCGCCTTCCGGAATCCGGCCGGCCGCCAGCTGGTTGATCTGGACCTTGGAGCCGTTCTGCGACGCCCCCGCCCCGCCGATCACGACGTTGCCCTGCGCCACGGCGTAGACCGTGCCGTCGACCCCCTTGAGCGGGGTCATGAGCAAGGTCCCCCCGCGCAGGCTGGTCGCCGTTCCCAGCGCGGAGACCGTGACGTCGATCCGCTGCCCCGGCTGCGCGAATGCCGGCAGCGTCGCCGTCACCATCACCGCCGCGATGTCCGTCAGCATCATGCTGGACGTGGCGGAAGGCGGAATGGTGATGCCGAGATTCTGGAGCATGCTCTGCAAGCTCTGCACCGTGAACGGCGTCATCATCGTCTGGTCGCCGCTGTTGTCCAGCCCGACCACCAAGCCATAGCCGAGCAACGCATTGCCGCGCACGCCGCGCACGCTCGCCAGGTCGCGGACGTGCTCGGCCTGCGCCGGAACCGCCGCCAGGACCCCCAGGGCGCAGACCAGCGCCGCGGCAAGAATGCGGCGCCATTTGTTGGACAGGGAGGCGATCATCAGAATGGCGACCACGAATTGAAGAACCGGCCGAACCAGCCCTGGATCTGCGACTGCTCGATGTTGCCGCCGCCGCGATAGTCGAGGCGCACGTCGGCAAGCTGGGTCGAATTGATGATGTTCCCCGGCTGGATGAATTCGGGGTTGACGACCCCGGTCAACTTCAGCTTCTCCGAGTTGCGGCGGATCCCGATCTGCTTTGCGCCGGCCACCACCAGGTTGCCGTTGGGAAGCACTTCCGTCACCGTGACGGTGATCGTCCCGGTGAAGTTGTCGGTCGATGTCGTCTGTCCGGTGCCGGCGAAGGAGTTGTCGCCGGCACCGCTGGCATTCCAGCCGTGGAACCCGATGCCGGCGACCGACACCCCCGGCACCTGCGACGCGAAGCTGGTTTTCTTGTCGGTCGCCGAGTTGGCGCTCTGGGCGGCATTCAGGTTTTCGGCGATCTGCACGGTCAGAATGTCGCCGACCGCGCGCGGTTTCGGATCCGAAAACAGATCGACGTTGCCGGCGGTGCGGAAAATCGACCCGGTCGGCGCGACATACTGGTCGTAGGGCGCCGCGCGGGCGGTCATCGGCACGTTCTCCGACACCGGAGCACGCGGTTCGGCACAGGCGCCGAGCAGCAGCGCCGAAGACAGGATTGCGACGAAGGCGGGCGAACGCATGATCCGGTTCCTGCTTGCTTTACAAGGTGCTGAGCTTCGCCAGCATCGAGTCGGCGGTCGAGACCGACTTGGAATTCATCTCATAGGCACGCTGGGTCTGGATCATCTTCACCAGCTCGGAGACGACATTGACGTTGCTCGACTCCAGATATCCCTGCTGGATGAGACCCGCGCCGTTGAGCCCCGGCGTGGTGAGGATCGGCGTTCCCGACGACATCGTCTGCTGGAACAGATTCTGTCCATACGGCTGCAAACCGGACGGATTGATGAACAGCGTCAACTGCAGCGCCCCCACCTTCTGGGTGGTCGAACTCCCCGGCAGCGTCACGCTCACGGTGCCGTCCTGGCCGATGGTGACCGAGGTGGCGGTCGGCGGAATGGTGATCGGCGGCGAAACGAAATAGCCCGAACTGGTGACCAGCTGCCCGACATTGTTCAGGTGCAGCGACCCGTCGCGGGTATACGCGAGGGTTCCATCAGGGAGCTGAACCTGGATGAAGCCGTTGCCGTTGATCGCGACGTCGAGCTGATTGCCGGTGTTCTGCAGGTTTCCCTGCGTGAACATCGCTTCGGTCGCCACCGGCTGCACGCCGGTGCCGACCTGCAGTCCGGTCGGCAGGTAGGTCTGCTGGGACGAATTGGCACCCGGCTGGCGCAGGTTCTGGTACAGGAGGTCCTGGAACTCGACGCGGGAGGATTTGAATCCCGTCGTGTCGACGTTGGCGAGATTGTTGGAAATCACGTCCAGCTGCATCTGCTGGGCGTTCATCCCGGTTTGGGCGATCCATAAGCTTCTGATCATTGCTCTTCTCCAAGGCCGATGCCGGCGCGGAATCAGACCTCACTAGCGGACATCACTATGCGGACACCAGGGTTTCCGCCTTCTGATCGTTCTGTTGTGCCGTGGTCAGCAGGTTCATCTGCATCTCGTACTGCCGCGAGGCCTCGATCATTCCGGTCATCGCGCCGATGACGTTGACGTTGCTTCCTTCCAGGGCATCGCTCACCAGATGGACGGTGGGATCCGCGCTCGCCGGCTGGCCATCCTGGGTGCGGAACAGGCCGTCCGCCCCCTTGATCAGGTTGCTGGCGGGCGGATTGACCATCTTGAGCTGCCCGACGACGATGGGCACCGGTGCGACGGTGGTCTGCACGCTCACGGTTCCGTTCGGGGCGATCGTCACCGAGGCGGCGTTGATCGGAATGGAAATCGGGCCATTCACGCCCTGCACCTGGCCGATGCCGGGCAACTGCAGCGTTCCGTCGGACCCGACCTGGAAGGCGCCGTTGCGGGTGTAGGCTTCGGTGCCGTCGGGAGCCTGGACGGTGAACCATCCCGGCCCCTTGATCGCGGCGTCGAGGCTGTTGCCCGTCGTTTCGATCGGCCCCTGGGTGAAGTCCGACCCGGTCGTCGTCTCCACCGCGAACACCCGGGTTCCCGGCTGCGCAGTCTGCCCCTGGATCGGAACCGCGCGCATCGCGGCGAAATCGGCGCGGAACCCCGTGGTGTCGACGTTGGCGAGGTTGTTCGCCAGAATGGCCTGGCGCGAGAACAAATACTGCGCCCCGGTCATCGCGGTGTAGATCAGACGGTCCATGGCAATGCCCCTCCTGCGTCACGCATCAGCGCAGCGTCATCAGCGTCTGCTGCACCTGGTCCTCGGTCTTGATCATCTCGGCATTGCCCTGATAGGCACGCTGCGCGCTGATCATGTTCACGAGTTCGGTGGTCAGGTCGACGGTCGACTGCTCAAGCGCGCCCGACTGCAGCGTCCCCAGCGACCCCGACCCCGGCGCTCCCACCACGGGTGCGCCCGAGGCCGAGGTTTCCGCGAACTGGTTGTTGCTGAGCGCCGACAACCCTTGCGGATTGGTGAAATTGGCCAGGGCGATCTGGCCCTGCGCAACGGTCTGGCCGTTGGTGTAGTTGCCGATGATCGTGCCGTCGCTGCCGATCGAAAAGCCGGCGAGCTGCCCGGTGGTGTAGCCGTTCTGGATGTTGGAACTCACCGCGAACGGCACGCCGTACTGCGTCGAGGACGGAAACGAGACCGCAACGTTGACCGGATTGGAGCCGTTGGTGGGCGTGAACGACAGGCTCATCGTGCCTGCGGGGTTGGTGCTGCCGGTGGCCGTGCCGCTGTTGACGCCGGACAGCGCGCCGGACGAGTTGAAGGTCATCGAACCCAGCTGGCTGGCCAGCGCGGTGCCGTCGACCGTGCCATACACATTCCACGTCGGCGTTGTGCCGCTGCCCTTGACGAAATACATCGTCAGCGTGTGCGCGTTTCCCAGCGAGTCGTAGAGCGACATCGAGGTCGACGAGTTGTAGGTCGTCGGATTGGTCGGGCTGAACGTGCCGGTCGGCGACGTTGCGTTCCCTGGCAGATTGAGGGTGAAGTTCGCCGTGCTGCTCGCCGAGGGCGGCACGGGGGCCGTCGACAGCGTCAGCGGTTGCGGGGGTGTCGACGCAATGGTGTTGTTCGGGCCGGCGGGATACCCTGTCAGCTGCGCGCCGCTCGAATTGACGATGTCGCCGGTGGCGTTGAGGGAGAACTGGCCATCGCGGGAATAGGTGGTGACGCCATTGCTGACCTCGCGGAAGAACCCCTGTCCGTTGATCGCGATGTCCAGCGGATTGCCGGTCGTGGTGATGTTGCCCTGGGTGAAGATCGGCGCGATCGCCGCCACCTTGGTCCCGATTCCGACCGCCGTGCTGCTCGACCCCCAAAGAGAGTTGGCATACACGTCGGCGAATTCGGCGCGTGCGGTCTTGAATCCGGTGGTGGCGGAGTTGGCAATGTTGTTGCCGATGACGTCGAGCGCCTGTGCCGATGCGTCCAACCCCGAGAGTGCCTGTCCGTATCCCATGTTCGATTTCTCCTGGATGTTCCGACTGCTCTTGCTGCGTTTTTCCCGACGGCGGCGCCGTCCTACATGATCTGCATGACCGAGGTGTAGGGAACCTGGCTGCCGTTGCCCAGCATCAACTGCGTCGCGCCGTTGGATTGCGGCACGGCGCCGATGACCGGCTGCAGGTTGTAGGGCGAGGCCGTCACCGACGCGCCGCCGCTTCCGGTCGCGGTCACGCTGAACTGATAGTTGCCCGCAGGCGCGGTGGATCCCGAACTCGTGCTGCCGTCCCAGGCGAAGTCCTGGAAGCCGGCGCTCATCGGGCCGAGATTGAGCGTCTGCACGACATTGCCGGACGAGTCGCTGACGGTCACCGTGACGTTCTGGGCGGCCGATCCGAGGTTGATGCCGCCGACCGCGCTCACGCCGGAGCCGCTCGAATTGGATGCCAGGTTCAGCCCCGATCCGGCGACCATCACGTTGTGCCCGGTCAGCATGCCCGACTGGATCGTCGCGCTCTGCTGCAATTGCGTAAGAAGCTGCGAGATGTTGGTGTTGAGGTTGTTGATGCCGGTCACCGTGCTGATCTGCGCCAGCTGCGAGGTGAGCTGGGTGCTGTCCATCGGGTTGAGCGGATCCTGGTTGTTCATCTGGGCGACCAGCAACTGCAGGAACGTCTGCTGGAGGTTCTGCGAGCCCGAGGTCGATCCGGCCGACGATGAGGACGACGCGGACGACGTTCCGCCCGTCGCCGATCCCGAACCCGTGGAGCCGGTGGAAGAAGTCGACGTCGAGGGCGGAGCAACCGTCGAATTGGAGAGAATCGCACTCCAAGGATTGGCCGCGGTCGCGCTCGTGCTGGATGTGGTCATGGACAATCGCTCCTTATCCGGCCATCTGGATGACTTTGTCGAGCAGGGTCTTGGCCGTGGTCATCACGTCGACGTTGCTCTGGTAGCTGCGCGAGGCGGAGATCATGTTGACCATCTCCTCGACCGGGTTGACGTTGGGCATCGTGACGTTGCCGCTGGCGTCGGCCGCCGGATTCGACGGGTCGTGCACCGTGCGCCCGGGGGTGTTGTTCTGCACGACGTTCGCGACCTGCACTCCCGCCGCCGCCGGATCGGAGCCGAACATGTGCGTCTGGAACACGACCTCCCGCGCCTTGTACGGCTGGCCATCGGGTCCGGCGACCGAATTGGCGTTCGCCAGATTGCTTGCGACGACGTTGAGCCGCTCGCTTTGCGCCGACACCGCGGACGCCGAAACATCGAATACGCTGAAGAGAGACATTTCCGCTCCTTCTCACCGTCACCCGGTGATGACGGTCGTCATCTGCTGGAACTTGCTGCTGAGAAAGCGGACGGTCGCCTCGTAGCGCACCGAGTTCTGCGCAAACTCCGCCCGCTGCTGATCGATGTTCACCGTATTGCCGTCCATCGAGGCCTGCAAGGGCACCTGGTAGAGCAGCGGCGGCGTGCCGGTGGCGGATCCGCCGGCCGCCGGCGCACCCGAGGCGTTCAGGTGGGCGGGGTTGGTGCGCGCCATCGCCACCGGCGCCGCCGCGCCCGCACCGCCGGACGAGGAAGAACCCGCGGCCGAACCCGCCGCGCCACCCGTAGCCGCCGTCAGCGCCTGCTGAAAATTGAAATCCCGCGCCAGGTATCCCGGCGTGTCCGCATTGGCGATGTTCGCGGCCAGCACCTGCCCGCGCTTGGCGTACAGGTTGAGTGCCTGGGCCTGGAAATCGACCGCCGACGTGCCACCGAACTCTGCCATCTTGCCCTTCCCGTCTGCCGATCCCGCAAAAGCGGGTTTTCGGCCCTAAAGTTTTCTTTCCTGCCGCCGATTATTGACCTGTCGAGGTGCCGGGATCGGCGGATAAGCCGGGCACACGCGCGCCTTCTTGCCGGATCCGGCAGGACGGAAGGCGCATACGCTTGCCGGCATGAAACGGGTATTCCGACTCCTCGATGCCATTCGGCGGCCCACCGCCGGAGTCCTGGCCACCGCCATCGCCGCGCTCGCCCTGCCGGCAGTGCCGGTTGCCGCATGGCAGGGCGGATCGGACCGGCTCGCCATCGTGCGGACGTTCGCCGAACAGGAAGCGGCACGGGAACAGCCCGCGTATCGCGCGCAGATCGAGGTCGGGACGCTCAATCCGTACCTGCGCCTGGCGCCGTGCAATCAGGTCGAACCGTTCCTGTATCCGGGTGCGCGACTCTGGGGCCGCGGCTTCGTCGGCCTGCGCTGCATGGAAGCCGGGCGCGCCTGGTCCGTATCGGTGCCCGTCGTGGTCCACTATTTCGGCCCGGCGCTGGTTGCCACGCAACCGATTCCGGTGCTCACGCCGATCACGGCCGCACAGGTGCAGCGGGCCGAAGTCGACCTGACGCGCGACCAAGGCGGCATAGCCACCCGGTTTTCCCAGGTGCTCGACCACACCCTCCAACTGCCGGTTGCCGTAGGACAGGCCATCCCCCTGAGCGCGCTGCAGGTCGTTCCGGCGGTGCGGCAAGGCGATGCGGTCACGATCGTCGGCAGAGGAGCCGGGTTTTCGATCACCACCGACGGAATCGCCCTCGGCGCTGCCGGGCCGGGCGACCCGGTCCAGGTGAAAACCGAGTCGGGGCGGATCGTCACCGGCACGGCGAAACGGGGGCGGGTCGTCGAACTGCGGTTCTGATGCTGGGCAACCTGCATGAAAGGCGCTAAAGTTTGCCGCCGCGAGGCCGATTCCGGTTGACAGAGAACCCAGGAATCCATGCCTCGGGAGGAAACACACCATGAAGATCACCGGTAGTCCCTCAGGCCCGAAGGGCGCGGGAAGCACGGGAGCCAGCGGCGCCGGGCGCGCCGGCGGGCGTGCCAATGCGGCCGGCCCGGCCGGCGGGACGGCAGGCGCCGCCGCGAGCGGCGCACCCGCTTCTCCCGGCGGGACGTCCTCCGCCGCCGTTCATTTGAGTCAACTCGACGCACAGTTCGCGCAGTCGGATTTCAACGCGGCCAAAGTCAACGAAATCACGTCGGCGATCGCCAACGGCAGCTATCGGGTGAATGCCGGAGCGGTTGCCGAGAAGCTGGTCGCCACGGCGGCGGCTCTGGCCGGCGGTCGGCCCCAAGGCGCCGGCGCATGACCCGGAACGGCCCGATGGAATCGACGATCACGGAACTGATCGACTGCCTCGAGCAGGAACATCGGGCTCTGCTTGCGGAGGATGTGGTCACGCTGGAATCCGTCGTGGCCCGCAAGGAACGTCTTCTTTCCTCCCTCTCTTCCCTGCAGGGCGGCGACCGCCGCGCGACGGCCGCGCTCACCGGCCTGCTGGCGCGCGCGCGGGCCCTGAACCAGCGCAATGCCGCAACGCTGACGCCGCGCATCGCGTTCAACCGCGTCCGACTGAACGCGCTGCACGGTGCGCGGAACGGCGATGCCGCGGTGTATACCGCGAGCGGCGCGTTCTCGGCACGGTAAGCACGACAGCGGTACGGCGCATCGCGCGGCCAGCCCATACAAAAAGACCCGTCCGGATCCGGACGGGTCTTTTTGTATGGGAAGTCGGTTTGCAGCGGAGCGCCGCCGGGATCAGAACTCTTCCCAGTCGTCCTCCGCCTTCGCGGACGGCTTGACGGTGCCGGTGGACGCCGGCGCCGGGGCGGCGGCCGCAGCCGGAGTCCGATGCGGGGTCGCCGGCGCGTTCGATCGCGCCGACGCCTGGGCGGCGGCGATCACCCGGGTCGCCTCGTTCTGGCCGAGCTTGAACGTCGACACCGACTGCGCCAGTTGCACCGCCTGCTCGCGCAGGCTGGCCGCCGCGGCCGCGCTTTCCTCGACCAGGGCCGCATTCTGCTGCGTCATCTGGTCGAGCTGGGTCACCGCGGTGTTCACCTGACTGATTCCGGAGTTCTGCTCCATCGTCGCCGACGCGATCTCCGCGAGCAGGTCGGTCACGCGCCGGACCTGGTCGACCAGATCGCGCATGGTCTTGCCCGCATCGGTGACCTGGCGCGAACCGCTCTCGACCTTGGCGACCGAATCGGCGATCAGCGACTTGATCTCGCGGGCCGCCTGCGCACTGCGCTGCGCAAGGTTGCGCACCTCGCCGGCCACGACGGCGAAGCCGCGGCCCTGCTCGCCGGCACGCGCGGCTTCCACCGCGGCATTCAAGGCGAGGATGTTGGTCTGAAATGCAATCCCGTCGATGACTCCGATGATCTCGGCGATCTTGCGGCTGCTGGCCTCGATTTCAACCATCGTTTCGACGACCTGACCCACCGCCTTGCCGCCGCGCCCGGCGACGTCGGACGCCGCGGCAGCGAGCTGGTTGGCCTGGCGCGCGGAGTCGGTGTTCTGCTTGACAGTGCTCGACAGCTGTTCCATCGATGCCGCGGTCTGCTCGAGACTGCTCGCCTGCTGCTCGGTACGGGCGGACAGGTCGGAATTGCCGCTGGCGATCTGATCCGAGGCGGTTGCGACAGAATCGACCCCGGCGCGCACGCTGCTGACGACCTTGCGCAGGCCGCTCACCATGCTGTCCAGGGAGCGCTGGAGATGCGCGAGTTCGTCGTTGCCTTCGGCGACGACCTCGCAGGTCAGATCGCCCTTCGACACGGCGTCGGCGACGCGGATCGACATTTCCAGCGGCCTCGTGATCGACCGCGTGAGCATCACGCCCAGGCTGATCGCAAACACCACGCCGGCGGCCGTGAGCGCGCCGATGATCCAGGCGCTGGTGCGGAACACCTGGGACGTCGCCGCGGCATCGGCCGCGGAATTGCTGACTTTCCATTCGACCATGGCATGCAGGGTGGTCTCCGCGGTGCTCAGCACGTTGCTGAAATCATCGCTGATCGTGATCGGAGCAACCGGCGCCGCGCCCCCCGAGGCCGCGGCGGGAGCGGGAGCCGCCGAACGGGCTGCGATGGCATCCGCAACCGTCGCGAAATCCTTGCCATATTGCTCGAGCATCGAGGCCGCCAGCGTGGCCAACCCTTTGCCCTGATCCGAACTTTCGAACAGGGGCGCGGCCTTCTGGAGGTTCGCGATCGCATCCTTGTAGGACTGCCGCGCCTGATCGACCAGCGTCGAGCGGGCGTCGGCATTCGTGATGAGAATCGCCTGCTCCAGTGCCTGCGCCGAATAGGCCGCCGAGGCCTCCGCCCGCGCCGCCAGCTTCAGGCCGCTGAGATCGTCCTGATACATCGCCTGGGCGCGCTGATCCATTCGCCAGGTTCCCCATGCGCCGACGGCGCCGATCGCCGCGCCGATGAGCGCCAGGAACAGGAATGAGGTAAGCAGTCGCTTGGAGATCGCGAATCGGTTCAGCATGATGGAACGCCCCTAATCGGTTGCGGTGGTTTCCGGTCTGGTGCCGTTTGGATCGTGGGTCGTGCGCCTACGCCGGCACGGCCGCTTCCTGGTGCGCCAGGTTGATCAGCGCCATATCCGAACTCGACATCAAACGATCGATATCGATCAGAATCAGCATGCGCTCTTCGTCTCCGGACCGGATGCTGCCCAGCCCGGTGATGTAATCCTGATCCAGCAACGAACTGAATTCCGGCGCCGGCTTGATCTGCTCGGGGGAAAGTTCGAGCACATCGCTGACGGAGTCGACGACGGCACCGACCACCCGGCCGTTGATGTTCAGGATGATGACCACCGTGAAGGCGTCGTACCGGGCCTCCCCGAGGTTGAACTTCATGCGCAGATCGACGATCGGTACGATGACGCCGCGCAGGTTGATCACGCCCTTGATGAAGGGCGGCGCGCCGGCGATGCGGGTCACGGTATCGTAGCCGCGGATCTCCTGCACCTTCAGGATGTCGATGCCGTATTCTTCACCTCCGAGGCGGAACGTCAGGAATTCCCGGATCCGGCCCGGATTCTTGGCCTCAAAGCGCTCCATCACACCCATGTGCAACTCCTTGCAATTCGGCGCACCGGCGCCGAGATGAAGACATTGGATGCTGCGATTGTGGGTTGCGCCGGCCGCTCGCGTTCCGAGGAAAAAGGCCGGTTTTCCGGCTCACCAGCTCTTCAGCTTCGCCCGCAGCCGGGATACCGCCTGGCTGTGCAACTGGCAAACCCGCGACTCGGTCACGCCCATCACGGCGCCGATTTCGCGAAGGTTGAGGTCCTGCTCGTAGTACATGCTCATCAACAACTTCTCGCGCTCGGGCAGGTTCTCGATGGCTTCGACCAGCGCAGTGCGAAAGCGCTTGTCGCGCAGGATCTCCATCGGTTCGCTGTCGGTCTGCGGCAGATGGCGTTCGAGATAATCCTCGTCGTTGTCCCCGCCGCCGAGATCGTCGAAATAGATCAGTTGCGCGCCACGGGCCTCGCTCAGAAGCTCCTGGTACTCGGCAACGGAAATGTTGAGCTCCCGCGCGATCTCGCTCTCCTGGGCCGGACGCCGCAGGCGCTGCTCGACGCGGTGGATGGCATTTTCGATTTCGCGCTGGCTTTTGCGCGCCGAGCGCGGCATCCAGTCGCTGGCGCGCAGTTCATCGAGCATGGCGCCGCGGATCCGGCTCGCCGCGTAGACCTCGAACTGCGTCCCCTGCGACGCCTCGTAACGGCCGACGGCATCCATGAGACCGATCATGCCGGCCTGGATCAGGTCGTCGACCTCGACGTTTGCCGGCAGCTTCGCGACCATCTGGTGCGCGATCCGCCGCACCAAGGGCGCATACTGCTTGGCATAGTCCTGGTCCCGCTCCAGCGTTCCGCGTACGGTATACACGAAGGCGTCGCTCTTCAAATTACGGTCTCCACGAGCGGCGGGCGGTTTGCGGCGGGCTGCGCCGGCGTCTCCGCCCGCCACAGATCCTCCACCGGTTCGGCCGCCGATACCGTCGCACCGAAATGCCGGCGCGCGATCGCCGCTGTTCCCGACAACAGCCTACCGGCTGCCGCCTTGCCCATTCCCGAAAAAAGAAGGCGGAAAGTGGCGATCTCCGTGTCGCTCATGGTCTGCCGAATCGCGGCGAGCGCGGCCGTTCCGGCATCCGGACTCGAATCCATCGGAATCAGCGCCTGCCGCAACACAGCCAGCTCGCCGATCCGCCGCAGGAACGCCAGGCGCGTCGGCGGCAGCGTCAGGACGATATGCTGCACGCGCGCCCCCACGGACTCGATCGTCTGGGTGATCCGCGGCGCCTGCCCTTTTTCGCCGCAGGCACGATCGATCGCGCGCGCCGCCGGCAGCACCCACAGCGACGTGGCCGGGACGGCGAGGACCGCGTCGCCGAGATCGCAATCCCCTTCGAGCGCATGATCGAGGTCGTAGCGCGCCTTGAGTCCGAAGGCGTGGGCGACCTGGCTGCGGGCGCCGTCGACGATCAGCGTCGCCGTCGGGCCGGCCGGCCCCATCCGTTCGGAAATCTCCTGCGCCCGTCGCGCAATCGCCGCCGCCTGCCCTGCGGTGCGGCCCGCAGGCTGGATGACGAGCGACCAGCGTGCCGGACGGCGCCCGAACATCCGGCGCAGGCCGCTGGCTTGGTCCGATGCGTGGAATGGCCTCATGAACGGATCAGGACGCCCGGACCGCCAGTTCCTGTGCCGCCGCACCCGCGGCGAAGGCCTGCGCCTCCTCGCCATCGAGCGAAAACGAGGAGCCGAACGGCTTCAACGCAATGTGGGCGAGCAGCGCGGGGTTGGCCGCATGCCAGTCCTCCGGAACCCGCTGGCCGTTGGTGATTCCGAGCAGCGGCGCACGATACCGCATCATGCAGTCGAGCGCGCCGCCGATCCGCGCCGCCTCGTCGATCTTGGTCAACACCGTACCCTGCATGCCGCCCAAACGCCATGCCCGCGACACCTCGTCCAGCGTCTCGGCGTGCGATGCGGCGTTGAGCAACAGAACCCGCTGGATGGGCTGGTCGGCGAACCGCACTTCGTCGAGCAGTCCCAGCATTTCGGTCAGGCGCTGATCCCGCTGCGACATCCCGCAGGTATCGATCAGCACCGTGCGCTTGCCGCGCAGCGACGCCAGCACATCTTTCAGGCTCGATGCGTCGTGGGCCGCGAACACCGGCACGCCCAGAATGCGGCCGTAACTGCGCAATTGTTCGTGCGCGCCGATCCGGTAGGAGTCGAGCGTGATCAGGCCGAGGCTCGACGCACCGTGGCGCACCGCATGCCGGGCCGCCAACTTGGCGATCGTCGTGGTCTTGCCGACCCCCGTGGGCCCGACCAGCGCGATCGCCCCGGTGCCGGAGACCGGATTTTCGTCCTCGACCGGGCAGCGGACGTTGCGCGCCACCACCGCCTGCAGCCAGGCGTCGGCCTGCGCGGCCTCCAGGCCGGCCGGCGTCTTCTCGGCGACGCGGCGCGCCAGTTCGGGGGAAAATCCCGACATCAACAGGCGAATCATCACCTGCCGGGCCAGCGCGAGTTGCCCCGGCGCAGTCGTCGCGGCAAGCGGCCGCGTCGCCGCGACCTTCGACGCAAGGTTGACTTCCAGGTTGGAGATCCGGTCCGCCAGCACGGAACGCAGCGAGCGCAACTCCTCCATCACGCGGGTGTCGCCCGTCGGCGAGGAGGTCTGCGTCCCGGCCGCGATTCCGCCCGCCGCGGTCGATGGCGCGGCACCGAACAAGTCCGGCACCGCGGCGGCCACGGCCGGCTCTACGGCCGGGGGCGGCGGCGCCGCGGTTGTCGCCGAAAGTGCCGCGGAGGGTGCGGCAGGCGTCACGGCAGGCGCAGATGCCGCCGGGTGCGGCGTTGCCGGCGCGGGCTCCGCCGGCTGCGACAGGAACGGTTCCGCCCGCGAGGGGCGGCGACGGAACACCGCGGGCGCGGCGCTTGCGACCGGCTCGGCCGCGACGGCAACAGGACGAAACGCTGCGGCGGGGGGCGAAGCGGGCCGCAAAGCGGGAGGCGCCGGTTCCTCATCGGCGTGCGCAACGTCGTCGTACATCGCCGCGCCGCCGAGGCGCGGCTGCGCGATGGTGGTCTGGCGACGGATGAATTCCTGGAAGGACTCCGGCATGGCGCGGCCGGGGCGGGCCGGCTCCGGCTTCGCCGCGGCGTTGACCGGCGGCTTGCGCGCCACCGACGGCATCTTGCCGCGCATCGCGACGCTCGCCGAGGTCGCCGAGGCAGCCGAGGCCACGTTGACCGGCTCGAACTCGTCGACCAGGTTGCGCATCTGTCCCTCGGCCGCGGCGATGATCTCGATGCGCCCGGAATCCAGGCGGCGGTTGGAGAGGATGACCGCTTCGGCCCCCAGTTCCAGGCGAACCCGGTGCAGGGCTTCGCGGGCGGTCGTCGCTACATATCGTCTGAATCCCATGTCGTTCTCCTTGCCGCTTCCGTCTTATACCGCGTTCCCGATCAACTCGTCGCACCAACCCGTCATGCCCGCGCGCCGAGGACGTTGTTCACCCGGATCACACTCGTCTCCGGAACCTCCGCATGCCCCAGCACCCGCAGTCGGGGCGCCGCGCGCTTGAGCAGACGCGCCAGCGGCAACCGCAAGCGGTCCGGCACCAGCAGCGTCGGCGTGACGCCGATCTCTTCCTGCCGCTTCGCGACGGCCGCCGCGTTGCGCTGCAGCGCATCGACCAGCCCGGGTTCGAACGCCGGCACCTCGCCGGGCGCGCCCAGGGACTGCACGAGCAGCTTTTCCAGATCCTGATCCAGCGCGATCACCGGCAGTTCGCGCGTCGAGCCGAACCACGCCTGCGCGATCGACGCGCGCAGCGCGGTCCGCACCGCCACCGTCAACTCCGCCGCGTCGGTGCTGCGGGTGGCCGCGTCCGCCAGGGTTTCGAGGATCGTGCGCAGGTCGCGGATATGAACGCCTTCGTCGAGCAGGTTGGCGAGCACCTTCTGCAGCGTCGCGAGCGGGATCAGCTTCGGCACCAAGTCGTCGACGAGCTTGGGGTAGTTGCGTCCGAAGTGGTCGAGCAGCGCCTGCGTCTCCGCCCGGCCCAGCAGCTGCCCGGCACTGGTCAGCAACAGGTGATTGATGTGGGTCGCGACCACCGTCGCGCAGTCGACGACCGTATAGCCCAGGACCTGGGCGGAATCCTTCGCACCCGCGTCGATCCAGATCGCCGGCAGACCGAACGCCGGATCCTGGGTCGGGGTGCCCGGCAGCGCCTGGGTGATGTTCCCCGGGTTGATCGCCAGGAACTGTCCGGAGAAGGCCTCGCCCTCGCCAACCACCACCCCCTTGAGCAGCACCCGGTACTGCGTGGGCTTGAGGTCGAGGTTGTCGCGGATGTGCACCGACGGCGGCAGGAAGCCGACTTCCTGGGCGAACTTCTTGCGGATCGCCTTGATGCGCTTGAGCAACTCGCCGTCCGCCTTGGCGTCGACGAGCGCGATCAGGCGGTATCCGACCTCCAGCCCCACTACGTCCACCGGCACGATGTCGTCCCAGCTCGCCTCCTGCGCCGCGGCAGGGGCCGGCGCCGCCGCGGCCTGCTCCTGGGCCTTCTTCTCGTCCGCCTGCTTGCCGCGCCGCACCAGGAACCAGGACGAATAGCCGCACAGCGCCGCCAGCATCAGGAACACCATCGACGGCATCCCCGGAATGCTGCCGAGGATGGCGAGGATCGCCGCGGTGATCCCCAGGGCGCGCGGCGTCGCCATCACGCTGTCGAGGATCTGCGTGCCGATGTCGTTGTCGTCGGCACCGACGCGCGAAACGATCAAACCCGCCGCGATCGAGATCGTCAGCGCCGGGATCTGCGCGACCAGGCCGTCGCCGATGGTGAGCATGACGTAGTTGTTGACCGCCGACATGATCGGCATGCCGTGCTGCAGGACGCCGATCGCCAGGCCGCCGATGATATTGATGAACAGCACGATGATCCCGGCGACCGCGTCGCCGCGCACGAACTTGCTCGCGCCGTCCATCGCGCCGTAGAAGTCGGCTTCGAGCGCGACCTCGGAACGGCGGCGGCGGGCCTCCTTGTCGTCGATCAGCCCCGAATTCATGTCGGCATCGATCGCCATCTGCTTGCCGGGCATCGCGTCGAGGGTGAAACGCGCGGCCACTTCGGCGATCCGCCCCGCGCCTTTGGTGACGACCATGAAGTTGATCACCACCAGGATCGCGAACACGATCAGGCCGACGGTGAAGTTGCCGCCGATCACGAAGTGGCCGAACGACTCGATGACCTTGCCCGCCGCGCCCGCCCCGGTATGCCCGCGCGTCAGCACCACCCGCGTCGACGCGACGTTGAGCGACAGCCGCATCAAGGTGGTGAGCAGCAGCACGGTGGGAAAGGCGGCGAAATCGAGCGGCTTCTTGGTGTACGTCGCCACCATCAGGATTACCAGCGCCAGCGCGATGTTGAAGGTGAACAGGATGTCCAGCGCAAACGGCGGCAGCGGCAGCATCATCATCGCGAGGATGAGGAACACCACCAGCGGGACGGCGAGCGAGCGCCACGGGACGGCCTGGAAAAGCGGGTGTTTCAGAACGGCGTCCATTTCGCTATTGCTCCGTCAACGAACCACGTTGCGCACGCCGGCCGAGGAAGGCCCCCGCTTCCGCCGGGCGGGAGCGGGAGGGGGTGATGAGGGGCTGCGGATCGGCTTGCATGTCGGCCTCACGCCTGCGCCATCGGTTCGAGGGGATCCATTCCCTCCGGCACCGCGATGTCATGCGGCTCCACCGGTCGCGGCCCCACCCCCTGGGCATAGCTCCGGAGCTGGAA
The DNA here is from genome assembly GCA_021838715.1 of Pseudomonadota bacterium. Lineage (GTDB taxonomy): Bacteria > Pseudomonadota > Gammaproteobacteria > Burkholderiales > Burkholderiaceae_F > GJ-E10. The sequence continues at coordinate 24,759 of JAKCCX010000017.1, forward strand.
GATATAGGCGAGCACCTGCGCCACCGCGGTGTACAGCGCGGCCGGGATCTCCTCGCCGATCTCGACGTGCTTGTAGAGCGCGCGGGCCAGCGGCGGCGCTTCGAGCTGCGGCACGCCCGCCCCGCGCGCAACTTCGCGGATGCGCATCGCCACGTCGTCCATGCCCTTGGCGACCACCACCGGGGCGCGGTGCCGATCCTCCAGGTACTTGATCGCGACGGAGAAGTGCTCGGGATTGGTGACCACCACGTCGGCTTTGGGAACGGCCGTCATCATGCGGCGCCGGGCCATGTCGCGCTGCGCGCGGCGCACCCGTGCCTTGATCTGCGGGTCGCCCTGCATCTCGCGCGCCTCGTCGCGCATTTCGGTGGCCGTCATGCGCAAGCGGTTGCGAAAGGAAATGATCTGGTACGGCACGTCGATTGCCGCGATCACGGCCAGTGCGACCGCCATCAGCGCCGACGCCGCAAGCGCCAGGTGGAAGGATTCGGCGACCGCCCGCGCGCTGCCTTCTCCAGCGAGGGACGCGAAGCGGTCGAGATGGGTGGCGACATAGCTGCCGCCGACGATGGCGAGGAGGATCGCCAGCAGCGACGTCTTGGCCAGTCCAACCAGGGACTGCCACGAAAACAACCGCCCGAACCCGCCAACCAGACTCAGACGCTCGAGTTTCGGTGCGGCCGCACCCGGCACGAACACCAACCCGCCGATCGCCAGCGGCGCGGCCACGGCCGCGATCGCCAGGACGAGGAAAATCGGAGCCGTGCCCGTCATCGCCGCGGAAACGCAGGTTCCCAGCCGCGCCAGCATCGCCGCCGGATCGGTGGCGCTCTGCGCATCGAAGCGCAGCCCGCCGGCGACCAGGGCGCGGCTCGCCGACGCCACCGAGCCGCCCGCCAAGGTCATCACGCCGACGGATGCACCGATGATGAAGAGATTCCCCAGATCCCGCGATCTGGGAACGTTCCCTTCCTTGCGTGCATCCGCCAGACGTTTGGCGGATGGGTCTAGGGTGCGGTCCTGTCCGCTGTCGGATTCTTCGGCCATCGAGGCAGTCGCCGTGCCCGCCGACATTGCCGGCGCGCAACGCGCATCATGAAACTGCCTCGATTATTTCGAGGAAGGACCCAGGGGGAACGATTGAATATCGGCCGGAGTTCGGCGTTCTTTAGGCTTGCGCGCGGTCCGCATTGCGCGCAGAAGCCGGGAATTGCCATCGAATTCCCCGCCAATTTCGGGCCTCGAATTGCCCCTCCCGCCGCAACCCACCCTACAGCTTTGGGATTTGCCGCCGAAATGATCAGACGGATGGCCCGCATTGCGCGGCCAGATGTTCGGAAAGCCACAACAGGGACCGATCATGGCAAAAGCAGAACTCATTCGGCAGATGGCGGAAGAAGCGACCCGCCCGCTGCACGACTTCGGGGACGTCCCGATGCTCAACCTCGCGCCCAAACCGATCCAGGAAGAGGAATCGGAAGACGCGCACGATCTTTTCGTCTGGTTCGAAAACACCTCGGACCGCCTCCGGGACGGCCAATGCGGTATGGCCGGCCTGCCGGAATGCCTGATTCCGGTGGCCGCCGGCATGCGCGTGATCGAGCGGCACTACGTCACCGGCCACGCCCACCTGCTGTCCGCGGCGCGCATCCGCTGCCAGGATCGCCGCAGCGAGCGGATTGCGGCAATCTATACCGCCGCGCTCGCCGTCGGAACGGTCGCATGGGTCGGGTCGGGCCTGCAATATGAACTTGCCTGGAACGCCTTGTACACGACGGAGGAAATCCTGCCGTCCTGAGTCTCTCCCCGCTCCCGGACAGGGGAGCGGATCCGGGGATGGGGGGGTCCTCAAGACCCGGCTTGCCAGGTCTTGCCTCCATCCCCACCAACCTTCTTCCGGGCGGCCCACCACGGCGCCGCAACTACTCCCGCTTCGTCTCGACCGCCACCTTCCGCTGCTCCGCTTCGACCCGGTTCACATAGCGCTGCAACATCATCCGCGCCTGGGGATCGAGTTCGAGGAACTGACAGCCGCAGCGGCGCCCCCACTCGCCCTCGCCCCCGCCGATGTCATAGACATTCACGACGCGGAACGCCACATTGATCGGGCCGACGCCGGGAAGGTCGAGAAAGCAGTTCCGGACGACCCCCCCGGGCGGCAGATCGAACAAGTGGGGATGCACCAGGACCGCGAGCCCCCCCACGCTCAGATTGACCACCCGCACCGACTCGTACCGCGACGCGCCGTCGGTCTGCGGAATCAGGCAACTCGCCGGCGCGAGCCTGGGGGTGCGGACGCGGAAGAATTCGCGCCGCTGCAGGCGCAGAATCTGTTCCGGCAGGTCAACCTCGAACGCCGGCTTGCCGTCGAACGCCATCTCGCGCATTCCCGCCGCCGTGAACTGCACCTTGATGTTCTCGAAGAACGCCACAAACACCAGCTCACGGGCCTGCAACACCCGTTGCCGCGCCTCGTGGCCCGCCGGCATGTCCAGCACCAGCCGGCCGCGGTCCGGATCGGTTTCCAGGATCATCGACACGGAAAAATCGCCGGCCCGCCCCGGATACACCGTGACCAGCGTGCGATCGCCCGTGATCCGCCGCAGCAGCGACACGATCTCCGGCCGGCCATACAGCGTGTACGGTTCGAGCTCCGGGGTGTCGGGCTCCGGGAAGGGGTGCAGTTGCATGGGGTCGCGGTCTCCCTGCAGACGATGGATGGAATTCCGAAGTAAAGCATAAAACCCGTCGCGCGAAATGGCGACGGAAACTTGCTTTCCCCGCTATTCGCGCAAATGGGGGGATCGCCCGAAACCGGGCTTCGAGCCCGCGCATTTCCCCATATCGGAACCATATCGGCATCGGTACAGTGATCTGTAGGGTCCCCAAACCGCGCCGCCATGCCGATGCCAGGCCACCAATCGTCCCCGAATGTCTCTGCAACTCCGCTGTTGGACGCCTTCCGCCCGGATGCGTCCGCGCAGGAGGCTTTTCAACAGGGACTCGCGTTGGCGCAGGAGCTGGACTGGCCGGGCGCGGCCGCGGCGTTTGATCATGCGGCAGCGCGGAATCCGGACGATCCCACGTGCTGGTTCGCACTGGCGAATGCGCGCTTTCACATGGGTCGATACCACGATTCGATCCAGTCATATCTGGCGGGATTGCAGCGCCGGCCGGATTTCGCGCCGGCCCACATCCAACTCGGCAATGCTTTCCAAAGCCTGTCCCTGCACGAGGAAGCCCGGCAATGCTTCGAAACCGCCCTGGCGTTGGGCGCCGACCGGGCGAAGCTGCTGTCGGCGATGGCCCATCAGGCACAGCAGACTTGCGCCTGGGACTCGTTTGCGCGGGATTTTTCCGGCCTCCGTGACGCGCTCGCGCGCGGCGCACGGAATGCGGTTCCGTTCCAGGTCGTCACCGCGCCCTCCACCCGGCAGGAGCAACGCGCCGCTGCACAGGCCTACTGGGAAGGGCTGTGCCGTGCAATTTCGCCCTTGCCGCCAGCACCTCCTCGCAACCCCGGTGCGCCGATCCGGATCGGATATGTCACCAACGACATCTACCGCCATGCCACCGCTCATCTCATCGCCGAGGTGTTCGAGTGCCATGACCGCGACCGATTCGACATTCATCTCTATTCCTACGGCCCCGACGATGACTCGGAGATCCGCCGCCGCATCGTCGACTCCGTCGGCCGCGGATTCCGCGATATCCGCCGGATGCCGGATCAGCAGGTTGCAGAACGGATCCGTGCCGACGACATCGACGTCCTGCTCGACCTCAAGGGCTACACCTTCGATCCGCGCCCGGGCATCTTCGCCGCGCACCCCGCGCGCATCCAGGCGAATTATCTGGGATACCCGGGAACGCTTGGATCCCCATGCCACGAGTACATCATCGGCGACGCCGTCGTCACGCCAATCGAGCACGCCGACGGATATTCCGAGTGCATCGCCCAGTTGCCGGCCTGCTACCAGCCCAATGACCGCAAGCGCCCCGTCGGCGTCCGGCCGAGCCGCAAGGCCTGCGGGCTTCCCGAACACGGCTTCGTTTTCTGCTCGTTCAATCGTTGCTACAAGATCACCGACGCGATGTTCGACCGATGGTGTCGACTGCTGCGGGAAGTGGACGGCAGCGTCCTGTGGCTCTATGAGGCCAACTCCCAGGCGAGGAAGAACCTGTCCGCCGAAGCGCTGCGTCGCGGGGTCTCTCCGGAAAGACTCGTCTGGGCTCCGAACCTGCCGATGGACGCACACCTCGGACGCCTGCAACTCGCGGACCTGATGCTCGATACCTTCCCCGTCACCGCGCATACGACCGCCAGCGATGCGCTCTGGGCCGGCCTGCCCCTGATCACGACGCTCGGGGAGTCCTTCGTTTCCCGCGTCGCAGCCAGCACGCTGCGGGCGGCGGGATTGCCGGATCTGGTCGCCCCCGATGTCGCCTCCTACGAACGCCTCGCCTTCGAACTGGCGACAAATCCGGCCCGTCTGCGCGAAATCCGCGACCGCCTTGGCGCCAATCGGGCGCACTGCGCGCTGTTCGATACGGATCGCTACGTGCACGACCTGGAAACATTATTCCTGCGCATGATTTCCCGCTGGGATCAGGGCAAGGTGCCATGCCATCTGGAGTCGGAATCATGACCTCGGCAAAACTGCCGTCAGCCTCCATTCCCCGGCCCCGTCAAGCGGAGTTGGATTTCCGGCGTGGCGTCGACGCCGCCAAGCAGGAAAAATGGCAGCAGGCGATCGACGCGTTCCGTCGCGTCGTCGTGCGTTGCCCTGGGGACATGCACAGCCACCTGCAACTCGCCCGCGCGTACGCAAAGGTCGAAGACTGGGAGCGGGGAGCGGAGGCGGCGGCGAGGGCGCTTGCCCTGCTGCCCGGGAACTCGCTGATCGAAGCGCTGCTCGCGTTGTGCCTCGCCAGATCGTCCCGCCACCAGGAACTGATCGAACTCTGCGAACGCATCGACATGGGAGCGATCTCCGATCTGAGCATCCACATCGAATGGGGGATCGCGCTGATCCGCGCCCGAAGAATGCAGGAATCCGTTCCCGTGTTCCTCAATGTTCTCAACCAGGACCCCCGGAATATCCATGCCTACGCCTGGCTCGGAACCGCATTTCTCCTACTCGAAATGCCCGAGGAATCGCGGGAGTGCTCCCGCAACGTCCTGGCCATCGCCGGGCCCAACGTGCGAGCGATATCGAGCGTGATCTTCTCGTCTCTGCAGGCGGCGAACTGGACCACGCTCGAAGAGGACATCTGCGCCCTGCACGCCCAGATCATGGCCGGACTGGGCCAGCCCATCCCGTTTTATGCCCTTACACTGCCGTGGAACCGCGCGCAACTGCTTGCCGCATCTCGCATCCAGGCCCGGATCTGCTTCGGCGCCATATCCCCGCTACCCAGCCCGGCAACGGAGCCGAACCGCGGCAGGCGCATCCGAATCGGCTACGTGTCCGGGGACTTTCAGAAACATGCCACCGCGCACCTCGTTGCAGAAATGTTCGAACGCCATGATCAGAACCGCTTCGAGATCTATGCATACTCGTATGGCATCAACGACGCATCGCCGATGCGGCGGCGCCTCGAAGCTGCGTTCGGCGAGCGATTCTTCGACGCACAGGCGATCCCGGACAAAACGCTCGCGCACCGGATCCGCGACGACGGCATCGACGTCCTGATCGACCTCAAGGGCTATACCCTCCACTCGCGGAACGAAGTCTTCGGATATCGTCCGGCGCCCATCCAGGTGAACTTCCTTGGCTTTCCGGGTTCCCTCGGGACCCCTCTCTACGACTACATCATCGGCGACCCGATCGTCACGCCCCTGGAACACGCCGACGGATACGACGAGAAGATCGCGCAGATGCCGGACTGCTACCAGCCCAATGATCGCCAGCGCATCGTCGGAGAACGGCGGGACCGCGCCTTCTATGGGCTTCCGGACGACGCAGTGGTGTTCTGCTCGTTCAACAACAACTACAAGCTCACGCCGGAGGTATTCGACCGCTGGTGCGCGATCCTCCACGGTGCGCCGCACGCCGTGCTTTGGCTGTATGAGGGAAACCGCCAGGCGCGCCGCAACCTTCTTGCCTACGCGGCGCGACGCGGCGTTTCCTCGGACCGGCTCCACTGGGCCCCTCCCCTCCCCCTTGCCGATCACCTCGCCCGCGCCCAGGTCGCCGACCTGTTCCTCGACACCGCGCCCGTCAACGCCCACACCACCGCGAGCGACGCGCTTTGGGCAGGAACCCCGGTGCTGACGGTTCTGGGCGACACCTTCGTTTCCCGCGTCGCCGCGAGCCTGGTGCATGCGGCGGGCCTGCCGGAACTGGTCGCCGCCGACCTCGACGAATACGAACGCATCGCGCTGGCACTTGCACACGATCGGGACCGCCTGCGCGCGCTCCGAACCCGCCTCGCCGAACGGCGCATGACCTGTCCGCTGTTCGACAGCGCGCGAACCACGCGCGCCTTCGAATCGCTGGTCGTGCGGATGGTCGATCGCCATCGGTGCGGACTCGGGCCGGACCATCTCCCCGCAGCGTCCGCCCAACGCCCGGAAGCGACCTGATTCTGCGCCGCGTGACGCCATGATTGCCGCCGCCATCATCGCCAAGGATGAGTCGCGTTCGATCGAACGCTGCCTTCGCAGCATCGCGCCGCATGTCGACGAGATCGTCGTCGTGGATACCGGATCGACCGATGAGACGGCGGCGATTGCCGCCGCCTGCGGGGCGCGCGTCGAACACTTCGACTGGTGCGACGACTTCGCGGCGGCCCGCAACTTCACCCTGGAGCGCGTGCGATCGCCCTGGCGCCTGATCCTGGATGCCGATGAGTGGCTCATACACGGCGGGGAGACACTGCGCGCCTTGGGATCCGCAGGCGATACGCCTCGGTTCGTCGGGCTCGCCGAACTGCGCAACGAATTCGACGACTCCGGTTCCCACTCCGGCTCCGTCTCCATCCTGCGTTCATGGATTCCCCGCGTCCTGCCGAGCTCGGTTCGCTATCAGGGGCGCGTTCACGAACAACCCGTCCATCAGTTGCCGATCACCAGGCTCGATATCGCGATCGGCCATGACGGCTACCGCAAGGCGCAACAGGAAAAGAAAGGCGACCGCAACGAGCGCCTCCTGCAGGCGGAACTTTCCCGGCTACCGGACGACCCCTACCTGCACTACCAGATGGGCAAGGAACGGGAAGCGCGGGAAGGCTATCCCGAGGCCTGCGCCTGCTACCAAACGGCGCGAGAGCGGGTCGGCTGGCCGCCCGACGACGCGGCCCTGGCGGCGGCCATGCAACACCGCCACCCCTGGCTGCATGCGATGACCATCCGCCATCTTTACAGTCTACGGAAAGCCGGCCGCGTCGCCGATGCGCTGCGGCGTGCCGAGACCGATGCGCGATTTTGGGGTCGCTCTCCGGACTTCCATTTCGCGCTGGGCGACCTGCTGCTGGATTTCGCCCTCCAATCGCCGCACCGTGCGGCGGACCTCCTGCCGCGCATTGAAGCCCACTGGAAGCGGTGCCTCGAGATCGGCGAAACCCCGACGCTGGACGGATCCGTGGCGGGACGCGGAAGCCACCTTGCCGCGCACAACCTCGCGGTCTTCTTCCAGTCGCTCGGCGACACCAAAACGGCGGAGACATACCGCGGACTTTCCCGCCGGAATAGTGATTGACCCTTCGACAGGACCGCGAGACCGGCTTATCCCGCCAGGGCAGGCGCGAATGCCTTTCGTCGAATGGCCGTCAACCTTTCCGCCAAAGATCAACGATCGGCATCAACTCACGACGCACGAATCTCCGAGGACCACCGCCTCGAAATCCCGGTAGTCGGCGTCCGGTTCGCCAGGCAGGGAGATCCCGAGAGACGCGAAGACGTGCGTCCAGAGATTGCGGGCCGTAAAAATCCTACGTGCGCGCTCACGACCGCTCGATGCGATCCGCGACATTTCGTCCGGATGCCGGTGGTAGTGGATGATCTTCTCAAGCAGGTCATCCTTCGAACCGAATTCGACGTAATCCCTGCCAGGGCGGAAGCAAAGCCTCGTTTCCGCGCAGGACTCCTCCAGCAGGAGCGCTCCGGACGCCGTTGCCTCGAACACGCGGCCCTTCAGATGATGATCGCCGCCGCAAGTCTGCGAAAAATTGATCGTCATCCGGCTTTGATTGAGGATCCCCGCATACTCCTCCAGCGCCGCGCCGCGCCCGGTCGTGTCGATGAATCGGTGGTTGACGCCGCTCCCCGGCAGGGCGCCCTGCAAGAACTCGAGGTGGCGCGATCGGGCATCATTCCCGATCCGCGTCCACCCGGCGACGCTGCCGACAAAGGACAGGTCGATGGCCTTGGATGTATTCCGCGGGTCGAACAACGATTGATCGATCGACGAAAATCCCGGAATGAACGCCCGATCCCCATAGATCTCCTGCGGGAACCGGGTATCGATCGCAAGCGTCGCATCGACCGAGTCCATATACCGCTGAAACACCGCGACCAACTGTCCGTTGTACAGGGTCCGCGCCGTGCGCAGATCCGTTGCGAAGCCAAGAACCGGAATCCGATGGCGCGCACGGATGCTCCGCAGTACCGATGCGACTTCGGCATCCCAGCGAAACGGAAAATGAAACACGATCAGATCGGTGCGGCGGGAAGCGCACTCGATCTCGATCTGGCTCAGCCACTGCGCGAGCCCGATCTCGCTGATCCGCTCCCGTTCCAGGAAGCGCGTCCGTCCAATGATCCCGGACGCCTTCAACGACCCCAGGAGAATATGGTGCAGTACCGAAGGCCCTCGCGTGCGATCGAGGTCCTCGTGACCATCGCCGATCACGAGAACCTCGGCCGACGGCGCGCTCCCACCGCGATGGACGGCGGCGCGGGGCGTTTCGTCTTCACCGGTACCCGACGACAAACCGAGGACCGGGCGCGCGTCGTCCGGCATCCGCGCGGAGCGCTCCGCATCACGGGCCGGGTCGCCGTCATTCCTGTCCGCGGCCCCCTGGTATTTCGCAAAATCGGCCGCCTCGATCAGACCGCCGAAGTCCGCGCGCATCGTACGCGCAACCATTCGTTCGGCAATCGTCGTCTGCACCTTTTCCAGGGTGACATGCATGAACGCCGCCGACACCTTCTCGCAGCGCTTGCAGTGCACGTCGAGCCAATGGGACTCGCGGATCCGGAAGCGGTGAGCGAGCCATCCAAGGTACCAGAACCAGTCGGTGTAATACAGCCACGAATTCTCGTTCATGGCCCGTACGTGGGTCGGATCCTGCCATGCTCCGAGGCTCGATTCGTATGGAACTTCGATCACCATCGCGCCGCCGACCTGGAGAAGGTCCAGGCAGTTGGTCATGAAGGTTGGAAGATCCCTTATATGCTCGAGGACGTTGTTGGCGTAGATCAACTCGCTGGCCCCGGCCCGCAACGACACCCGCCCCCACACCGGTGATTCCAGGGTCAATGGCAGGGTCTGGGGCAGACTCAGATCGAGCAGCACGTCTGGCTGTGCCGTCTCCAGGACATCCACGTTCAACCAACCGGTTCGATAGTCTTTTCCGGAACCGATGTGCAGACGCCGCTGGGGATTGCATGGCTGCGCGGCGCGGAATCCCTTCCCGGCACGGTATACGTCGCGAGCGAATTCGATCACCCGCGCGTACTCCCGGCCTGGATCGACGGATTGAAAACGCCGAAGTTGTGCGCGGGCGCGGTCGAGGAATCCCGGGCCCGCAAACTCGTCGCGAAAGAACGCTTCCAGCGTATCGTCATCGAACCAGCTTACGCAATCCTCGAATCCACTCCCAGGATTGATCCCCTTCATCCGCTCCGAGACCATCGGCGTGCCGAGCGAAAGGACCTGGAAGGCTCGAACCTGCTCAAATCGCGCACTGTCGTAATAGTGGCAGTTCAATACCGCGCGCGCCTGGACGATGACGGCATCCCGCTCCGGCCCGTAAACGGGGCCGTCGAATGCCGCAACCGTGCGTCCGGTGCGCTCGATGCGTTCAATGATTCGTTTGCGCCGGGGATTCATCGAGCCGAAAAACAACAGGTCGATCGGACGCTTGTCCAAGGGCGCGGCCTCTTGCGCCATCGAACCGAGGTAGGGCGCATAGCCAAAGGAAATCAGTGGAACCCCGTTGCTGTCCCGGGAATAGGCCGCCACGTTTCCCGCGTCATAATCGATGACCGGTACATTGCGCAGCGACTCGAGGTATTCCGCCGGCAGGGCGCTGCCGCCATCCCCCAACTGCTCGAGGTTGACGAACACGCAACAGAATGTCCGGATCATCTCGGAGGAAAAGCCGAGGTGGGCGCCAAATATCAGATTCACCGCGTCGTGGCGCAGGCGGTTCTTCGCGACGCTCACTTCCGCACCCAGGCCGCGCAATTGATGTCGGAAATACAAGGCCGCGTCGAGCAGCGCCATGGAATGGACATACCCGGGCGGCTGGACGATGCAAAGATGGATGGGGGTCTTGGCGCGTGCGGACATGGGCGGGCCCGTTTTTCACATGGTCTCGCGAAACTGTAGTCGCGAAAAAAACCCGACATCCGCGGATAAGCCAGCCGCCGAGGACCCACTTCCGCGCTTGCATGCGTTGGTTATCTAGGGGATTCCCGATGCTCCAGCCGGTACACCCAGGCCAGCACTTCCGCGACCGCGACATACAGCGCCGGCGGGATCCGCTCATCGAGGTCGAAGTGCATCAAGGCCGCGACGAGTTCGCGCGACGCATGGACCGGCACGCCGGCCTCGCGGGCCTTGGCGATGATGGTCTCGGCAATCAGTCCCTGGCCGGTGGCGACGACCTTCGGGGCAAGTCCCTGGGAAGCATCGCCATCCGAATAGGAAAGCGCCACCGCCTTCGCCGTCGGCCGGGAAGTCGTACCGGGGCCGGAGCGTCCATTCGCCGCCATCAAGGAGCCCCGCCCGGCAAGTCCGCCGCGGCTTGCACCGTCAATTGCGCAACCGTCAGGCCGCGCGCATCGAGCGCCGTGGCGAGCGCCCCCAAGGACTCCCCGAGCGCGGCGGCGTCCGACGATTGCATCTGCACGCCGACCGTGGACGCGGCCACCCGGATCGTCGCGTGGATCGCGCCGAGATGGGGCAAGGTCATCGACAGGGTGGCGGTGAATACGCCGACGCCGGGTGCGGGGTCGGCCGCCGCGCGCCCGCGACCGCGATCCTGGGCGATCTCCAGGTGGAAGCCCTGGTCGGGCCAGGCCTGCCCGCTCAGGGCGAAGGCCCGCTGCTGCATGGCGTCGGCCTGCGATGCCGCGCGCTGGTCGAGCCATGCCTGCGGATCGGGCGCCGACGGGGTCATGGCGTCGGTCAGGAGCGCACGGGATTCCGCCTGCATCTTCGAGACCGAACGTTGTCCCTGCACCCAGGACGCGAGGTGCGACTCGAGGAAGAGGCCGCTGTGTTCCACGGCCAGCGCAAGATCGCCGGCCAGCACGCTGGCGGAAGGGGCGCCGCCGGGCACGGCGACAAACAAGGGCTGGCGCAGCGCAACCGTCGGCGCCGCCGGCGCACCGGCTCCCGGCGTCATCCCCGCGGCCTGATCGGCCGCCGCACCCCCGGGAAGGGAGGGGGGCTGCACCCGCAATCCCGCCACCTGCGCCTCCACGACCGCCGCGCGGGCCAGGGCCGCGACGTCCGGCCCGGCCGGAAATACCGACGGAGGAGCAGCCCCGGGCTGCGGCGCCGCCCCCGCCGGTTCGGCGACGAATGCGAGCAAAGCGTCCCGGACCGCTCCCGCCAGCGCAACCCGCTGACCGGCCACCACGAGCAGGGCGGGGGCCTTGTCGCCGGCCAGGACCACTTCGACGTTGCCACCGGACGCCGCCGCACTGCGCAAGGCCGCCATCACGGTCGAAGGAAGATTGGAGGCAAGGCGGTCCAGCGCGCCCAGCAAGCGCGCGGCGGGAACGATCGTGCGCGCCGACGCCGCCCCCTGCCCCCAGTCCGGCAAGGGGGGGCGATCGGGACTGATGGGGGGAATTTCGATTGCCAACACCCGGCCCCTTTTGGGCTGCAATCCGCGGAACTTCCATTATTGGCGAGGCGGTCCGCCGATGCAAACTCCCTCACCAATGCCCGGCGCCCGCGCGGGGACGCCGGGAATCAAGCCTCACATCGGGCCTCACGAAACGCCGAGAATCCGGTTCAGGTCCTGCAGCCAGGGCTCGGATCGCGCGCGGATCTGCGCGTCGTCCTGCAGGACGACGCGCAGGATCTCCATCCGCCGCCGGGCCTCGTCCGCCCCAAGGCGCTCGTCCCTGGCCGCCATCCGGATCCGGTCGATCAGTTCCCGGCAATCGGCCTCGATCCGGGCGACCCGCTCCCAGTCTTCCGCCTTGGCCGCATCCAGCATGGTGCGGCTCGCCCGCGCAATCTCTTCGTAAACCTCGATCAATCTCGACGGCTCCCGGGCGGCGGGTCGGTTCATGCCACTTGATACGCGCGCATCACCGGCGACGCGGCACGGGCCATCATTCCCCCGGAGACCGCGGCGGCGCCACCGACATCTGTCGGAGCGGGGGCCGACGCGGCGACGGGCTTGCCGGTCACCTCCGGTCCGATCTTGACCCACGCGTCGCGCAGGCCCGCCAGGATGCCGACGGCGTCGTCGATCGCCGCCGCATCGTTGCGAATGTTGGCCTGCAACAGGCGATAGGAAACATAGTCGTACAACTCGATCAGCCGGTCGGCGAACGCCGGATCGTGCTTGCGATCGATGCTGGCGCGCAGGCCCATCTGGACGATGCGCATCGCGTGCGTGATGTATCGGACCTTGCCGGGAACGTCGCGCTGGGCGATGCAGCCCTTGGCATGGTTCATCGACGCCAGGGCGCCGTCGAACAGCAAGAGGATCAACTTGTGCGGGTGGGCGGCGAAGATCTCCCCATCCACGCTCGTTTTCTTGTAGAAGCTGGCGCCAAATCGGTTCACGATTTCCTCCGGTTTGCGATGGTCCCAAACCGTATATCGGCACTTCCGCGCCGACTTTTAGCAGGCTGTCAGGAGGCAGCGTAGGTTTTCCAAGACACCGCCACGGTTTCCGGATCAACCACCCGGCAAAATCGCTTCACGGCAGCGCCGCAAGCTGCGTATAGAGCGACGCCTGGGTCTGCTGGGCTTGCACCAGATTCGCATTGAGCTGGCTGTACTGTGCGATCAGGTTCTGCTTGATCTGCGCCAGCATGGTCTGCTCGGAGGAAATCTGCGAGTTGAGGTTCGCGACCTCGTTGTTCGCCGAGCTTTCCGCGCTGCCGATCGCGCCGGTCGGTCCGACCAGTTGCGTTGCCAGGCTCGCCACCTGAAACGCAAATCCGCCGCCCGACCCGGTCCCTCCTTGCGTGAACATCGCGCTCACCGCCGACGGGTTTGCCGACAGTGCGGCCTGGAACTGCGTGGTATTCAGCGACAAACTGCCATCCGAGTTGAACGACACGCCAATCTGCGCAAGATAGGAGTAGCTGCTGTTGCCGCCTGCCGTCGTCGCGGAACTCATGATCGCCTGCAGGGAGTTGCTCGTCTGCATCGCAGTCGGATCGCCGGTAAGAACCGCCGCCGTATTCGTTTGCGAGTTATATGCGGTCAGGGTGTTATTGGTGGAAACGTAGTTGTTGTACGCCTGGAGAAACGACACCACCGAATTGGTGATCGCCGTCACGTTGCTGCCGATTGCGACCTGCGCCGGCGATCCCGATGGAGTCGGCTGCGTCAGGTTGAGCGTCACCCCCTGAATCGCCGAAGTCACGGTGTTCGATGCCGAAGACAAAGCCAGCCCGTTGACGGTGAAGTTGGCGTTGGCCGCCGCCTGACTTTCCCCCATCGCCGTCGACGACGGCGTCGAGGCCGGTGATGCCGGGTTGAAGGCGATGCCGGCCAGGCCGCTGCCGCTCGCTCCCGTACTGGTCACCGAAAAGGCGTTCGACAAGCCGGTGTTGGCGGCACTGAGCACGAGGCGGCTGCCGCTGGCGTCGGTCACCACCGACGCATTCACCGAACCGGACGCCGCCGCATTGATCGCCGCGGCAATCCCGTTCAGGCTGTCGTTGCTCGACGTGATCGAGACGTTGATCGCGCTGCCGCTGCCCGTGAACGTGCTGCCGCTCAGGCTTCCCATCTGGATCGTGAGCGTCCCGGTGCCCATGTTCAGCGCGGTCGGATCGGCAACCGGCGATGAGAACACGGACTGCGCCTGGGCGATCGACGAAACGCCGACCGAATAATTGGCGGGCGCCGGCGTTCCCGTCACCGTTGCCGCGACGCCGGCTCCCGTCACCGTCGCCTGCGCGGCCTGGAAGGCCGATGGGCTGCTCAGCGTCTGCGCCGCCGTCTGCAGCGAGGACACCGAACTCTGCAACTGGCCGTAGGCGCTCAGCGTGGTCTGGATGCCGGAGAGCTGCTTCTGCAGCGCGGTCAGCGGCTGCGACTGGGCGTTCATCAGTTGCGTGACGAGCTGGCCGACGTTGATCACCCCCGTCGACATCAGCGAACCGGTGCCCGAGGTGTTGGTCGTGTAATTGGTGAGGAAGCTCGTCTGGAACGGGTTGCCGTAGCTGCCGATCATGGTCCAATCCCCTGGAAATGGGTCGCGACGGCCATCGTCACGCGTTCGTGTTGATCAGGGCGCCCGGCGTGGCGTCGGACAAGGCCCGAGCCGCGGCGGTCATCCACTGCGCCGGGAACTGCTGCACGACCTGGCGAGTCTGCGTATCGACGACCTTGACGATCATGTCGTTCGCCTGTTTGTCGAAGACAAAGTTCAATTCCGTCCCGCCTTGCGCCAACGCCGCGTTCGCGTCGGCGACCGCCTTCTGGACAACCTCCGGCGACACCGGTGCCCCTGCGGGGGTGCCCGCCATGGCGGCCGACGCCCCGGGCGCCGCATTCGCGCCCGGAGGCGATCCGTCGCCGGGCAGCGCGGACACCGTCCCCGCCGGATAGCCCGGGGCCCCGGATGCAGCCGAAATAGGACTGGATGCCATATGCCACCTCGTAGAACGAAATCACCCCACTCGCTTTCCGGTATCGACAGTTTGGGAACGAACTTGAGTGCAATCTTCGTGCGGATCCGATTCTGCTGCCCCGCGGACAAAGTAAAAAGGGCGGAAACCGAGGGAATTCCCCCGGTTTCCGCCCCGACCCGCTCGCGGAACCGACCCGCCTAGAAGTTCTTGAGCAGTGTCAGCACCGTCTGCGGCAAGGTGTTGGCCTGGGTGAGCATGGTCGCACTCGCCTGCTGCACGACCTGCGCCTGAGACAAAGCCGAAGACGCCTGGGCATAATTGGTGTCGATGATCTGCGACCGGGCGGAAGCCAGATTCATCGAGTTCACCTGCCCGACCGCAGCGGCCTGTTGCGCCTGGATCTGGCCGGCACCCCATTTGGCTTCCACCCCCAGCACCTCGCCCAGCGCCGCGTCGATACCCGTGATCGTGGTTGAGGCCGTGGCCGTCGAGAGCGTGCCGCCGGTAATCGACCCCAGGGCATCCCCGTTGTTCAGCGAGCCCGATCCCGTGTTGATCGCGATCGTGTCGCCGGCATTGGCGCCAACCTGGAAGGTTGCCGTGGTGAAGCTTGCACCGGATCCGAACAAGGTCTGTCCATTGAACTGGGTCTGCGAAACGACGTTGCCGATCTGCGTCGCCAGTGACTGGAACTCCGCATTCAGGTTCGCGGCATCGCTCGCATTGGTCGTGGAGTTGTTCGCCTCCACCGCCAGGGTACGCATCTGCTGCAGCATGTTGACGACCGAGGTCAGCGCGCCGCTGGCGGTCTGCGCCATCGAGGCGGCGTCGTTGGCGTTCATCACGCCCTGATTCAGGCCGTTCACCTGCGCCTGCATCAGCGTGGCGTCCTGCAAGCCCGCCGGATCGT
>JAKCCX010000072.1 GCA_021838715.1 Pseudomonadota bacterium
TTCCAGGCAGAAGCTGCGCACGTGCTCCGGCATGCGGTGGACCACCCAGCGCGCGCTGGTGATGATGCCGTCGCAGCCTTCCTTCTGCACGCCCGGCAGGCCGCCGAGGAATTTGTCGGTGACGTCCTTGCCCAGGCCCGCCTTGCGGAAGAGCGCGCCGGGAATTTCCAGCCGCTCGCGCCGCAGTTCGCGCGCCTTGTCGGGGGCGCGCGTGCCGTCCTTCCAGACGAGGTCGAACCGGGCGACCTCGACGTCGTGGATCTTCCCGAGATTGTGGTCGACGCGGTGGACTTCGAGCCAGTTGCCCTCGGGGTCGACCATGCGCCACCAGGCGAGGTTGTCGACCGCCGTTCCCCAGAGCACGGCCTTCTTGCCGCCCGCGTTCATGGCGATGTTGCCGCCGACGCAGGAGGCGTCCGCGGACGTGGGGTCGACCGCGAACACGAAACCCGAGCGCTCGGCGGCTTCCGCGACGCGGCGGGTGACGACGCCCGCTTCGGTCCACACCGTCGGCGTTGCGGCCGCGCCGTCAGTCCCGCCGTTCGCCGCGCCCTCGGAGGCCCCGGCCGGCAGCGCGACGCGCTCGACCTCGCCGCAGCCCGTGAGCTTTTCGGTGTTGATGACGGCCGCGTCGGGGACCAGCGGCACCGCGCCGCCGGTGTAGCCGGTGCCGCCGCCGCGCGGAATGACGGTCAGCCCCAGTTCGACGCAGGCCCGCACGAGTTGCGGGATCTCTTCTTCGGTGTCCGGGTTGAGCACCACGAACGGCAATTCGACGCGCCAGTCGGTGGCATCGGTCACGTGGGAGACGCGGGCATAGGCGTCGAAACAGACGTTGTCGGCACGGGTGTGGCGGCTGAATCGCCGCAGCGCGCGCCGGCGGAGGTCGCGCGCCCGCGCGAACGAGGCCGCGAACGCGTCGACGGCGGCGGTCGCGGCCTGCACCAGCAGAACGACCTTGGCATCGCGCGCCGCTTCGCCCGGTTCGCGGCGCTGCTCGATTTCGCGCAGGCGGTAGCGCAGCGTCTCGACGACCGAGGCCAGACGCTTGGGGTGGTCGAGCAGGTCGTCCTGCAGATAGGGGTTGCGCTGGATCGCCCAGATCTCGCCCAGCACCTCGTAGAGCATGCGGGCGCTGCGCCCGGTGCGGCGTTCGGTGCGCAAGGCGTCGAGCGCTGCCCAGGCCTCCTCGCCCAGCAAGCGCAGGACGACCTCCCGATCCGAGAACGAGGTGTAGTTGTATGGGATCTCACGCAGGCGAGGGACCGGGTCCAGCCCGGGGATTCGTCCGATCTCGTGCTGCGGATGCGGCTCTTGCGTGGCATTCATGGCAGGTGTCGGATTGTACCGTTGCATCGGCACGCGGCGGCCCGATAACCCCGAATCCCCCGGAACCTGCACGGACATCGGCCCGTTCCGGCGACCATACGGACCACGCCCGGAACCCGTACGGAAAACGACCGGGATCCGGCCTCCGGTTCTTGGCGAAGGATCAGAAATCGATGCAAATCGGCGATTTCCGCCAGATTAAGAAAGAAAAGCCGGGTCCGGACCGCGTAACTCTTCGATCCCCCATCCCCCTGCCGCCTTATAAAGTTTTTCGCATATCTGCCGTACCGGCACGCCGCGGATTTCGGCCGATGCGGTCATCGCGGATCCGCTGCGGCCGAGTGCATCGCACGTCCAACGCAATCAGGAAGGAGAAAAACGAATGGGAATGGCCATTTCCTCCGCCAGCATGGCGAATGCCGTGATGGCAAAACCGATGGCTGCAAAGCCTAGTGCGGCTCCTCCGGCGCCTTCCGCGCCGGCGGCGCCGCCTCCGCAGCTCGCGACCTCCGGGTCGTTGGGCACGAACATCAATACGCACGCTTGATCGTTCCCGGCGGGCGGCGCATGCGCCGCCCGCCGGTCACCATCTCTTCTCATGCCTATGCGACATCAAGGTCCGATCGCCGGAATCGCGGCGCACGGCGACTGGATCGCCACCGCCGGATACGACAACCGTGTCATCCTGTGGCGCGCGTCGACGCGCGAAGCCGTGGGTCGCGGATTGCACGACCATCTGGTCAACAATTGCAGTTTCAATCATGACGGGTCGCTGCTGGTGACCGCCAGCAGCGACTATTCGGCGCGCATCTGGGACGTGCCCGGCATGCGCCTGCGCGCGGTCCTGGCCGGCCACGGCGACGACGTCGACATGGCGGCGTTCTCGCCCGACGGGCGCCGGGTCGCGACCTGCGCGCTCGACCGGCTGGTCCGGGTGTTCGATCTCGAAGGCCGCTGCCTGCATGCGATGCCGGGACATTCCGGCAACATCCTTTCGGTGACCTGGTCGCCGGACGGTCGGCGGCTCATCTCTTCGAGCGTCGACGGCACGGTGCGGGAGTGGGATGCCGCCGAGGGGCGCGAACTGGCCGTCCACGACATCGACGGCGTCCGCACCGATTCCCTGGTGATCCTGTCCGACGGCAGCATCGTGGCCGGCGACGACGACGGCCGCATCGTGATCGTGCGCGGCGGCGCGATCCGCTATCACCCCGCCCATCGCGCCGGAATCAAGAAGGTGGTGTTCGACGAAGCCTCGGGCCTGCTGGTGACCCTGAGCTACGACCGCAGCATCGCCCTTTGGCAAGGTCTGCGCCAGGGCGCGGGCATGCCGCGCGAGGTGGCGCGCAGCGAGCTGCCGGTGACGGTCTGGGCGCGCGCGGCGACGGCGCTGGGCGACGGCCGCATCGCCGTCGGCACATTCGGCGCCACCTATGGCATCTTCGACCCCCGCGACGGCGGCTGGGACATGGACGGCGTCGCCGCCGGTCCGGCGCTCAACGCCGTCGCCGTGCGCGACGACACCGTGTATGCCATCGGCGACGCCGGCGTGCTGCACGAGAACGGGCGGCCCCGGGCGGAGATGGGCAGCCTGTGCAACTTCCTCCAGTTCGCCGGCAATCACCTCTACACCGGCGGCCAGCTCGGCATCGTGTTCGATGCGCATACCGGGCGCGCGCTCCATCAGCATTCCTCGCCCTTGAACTGCGCCACCTCCTTCGAGCGCGACGGCGTGCGGATGCTGGCGGTGGGCAGCTACACCGGCGAAGTCCTGTTGTTCGAGGTCGACGCCGCGGGTGCGCTGCATCTGCGCCATCAGATCGCCGTCGACGACAGCGCCATCAAGGGCCTGAGCGCGGCGCAGGGACGCCTGTTCGCGGTCTGCGCATCGACCCTCGTCGCCTGGTACGACCTGCGCGACGGGTCGGCGCTGCGCCGGATCCCCAAGGCCCACACCCGCATCGCCAATGCCTGCTGCCCGGTCGCCGACGGCGGCTTCGCCAGCGTCGGCCGCGACCGCGTGCTCCGGCTGTGGCTGGACGGCGAGGAGGCGAGCTATCCCAGCCCGCATCCGAACTCGGTCAAATGCCTGGTGGCGAGCGCCGACGGCCGGATGCTGATGTCCGGATCGTACGGCGGCACGGTGGCCGCCTTCGACCTCCACCACCGCCGCTGGCTGCCGATGCGGCGGCCGACTTCCGCCGGCATCTCGGCATTGACCTACCGCGCTGCCCGGCAGCGCTTCGTCGCGAGCTCCTACGATGGAGAACTCTATGAACTCTCCCACGCGTGAAACCGACACCGGCTGGCACTGGCCCTACTTTCCGCGGGCCCTCTGCGGCACGCCGAGCGACCGCGAGCGCCTCGGCCTGCCCGATCGCTACGTCGCCACCCGCTTCGAAACGACGCTGCCGGCGGCGATGCGCGCGCTGCGCGGCTTCGCACCGGAGCGGCTGGCGGGCCGCATCGCCGACCCCGAGGCTCCGATCGTCGAGCGCCTGGCCGCCGGCGATCTGCTGGCCTGGATCGGCGATCCGCGGATCCGTACGCTGGCTCCGGACATGGTGGCCATTCCGGGCGGCCGGGTCGAGATCGGCCTCGATTCCGGACGGATCGATGCGGTGGTGGCGCGCTACGACGGGCTCGGCATGGAACGCGAGTGGATCGAAAAGGAGTGCCCGCGGCACGCCGTCGATCTCGCGCCCCACGCGATCGCGCGCTTCCCGGTGACCAATGCCGAATATCACGAGTTCCTGCTCGACACCGGCCACCCGGAGCTGCCCACGAGCTGGGATTTCCGGCGCTTCCCCGTGGAGCGCGCCAACCATCCGGTGTACACGGTCAGCGCCGCTTCCGCCGACGCCTATGCGGCGTGGCTCGCGCAGCGCACCGGCCGCGCCTTCCGCCTGCCGACCGAAGCGGAGTGGGAGTACGCCGCGACCGGGCCGGACGGGCGGGAGTTTCCCTGGGGCGAGCGCTTCGATGCCGACTGCGCCAACACCGCCGAAACCGGCTTGTTCCGCACCAGCGCGGTCGGCGCCTTTCCCGGCGGCGATTCGCCGTTCGGCATCGCCGACATGGCGGGCAACGTCGAGGAATACGTCGCCGACGACTATGCGCCCTATCCGGGCGGCCGCACCGTCGTCGACCATCTGGTGCAGATCCACGGCCGCTACCGCGTGGCGCGCGGCGGCAGTTTCGCGCGCTTCCGCGATCTCGCGCGCACCCGCCGTCGCCATGGCCACAATCCGCGCTCGGTCACCTACGCGATGGGGTTCCGGCTCGCCGAAACCCTCGCGTAGCGGTCACGGCGCCAGCGGCGGCTCCTGCATCGCGGCGATCTGTTCGCGCAGTTCGAGGATGCGCCCCTCCCAGTAGCGCGGCGTCTGGAACCACGGGAACGCGGCGGGGAACGCGGGGTCGTCCCAGCGCCGCGCGATCCAGGCGGCGTAGTGGATAAGGCGCAGCGTGCGCAGCGGCTCGATCAGGGCCAGCTGGGCGCGATCGAAGTCGGCGAACATTTCGTAGCCCTCGAGCACGTCGCGCAACTGCGCTTCCTGTTCCGACCGGTCGCCGGACAACAGCATCCACAGATCCTGGACGGCGGGCCCCATGACGCTGTCGTCGAAGTCGACGAAGTGCGGTCCGGGTTCGGGCGCCGCTTCGTTCCACAGGATGTTCCCGGGATGGCAGTCGCCGTGCAGGCGCTGCCAGCGCGGTGCGGCAGCGGCGAACGCCCGGCGCACGCCGTCGAGCGCCTGCGCCAGCAGGCCGCGGTAGATCTCGACCAGTTCCGGCGGCAGCCAGTGGTGCTGCAGCAGGTAGGCGCCGGGCTCGGCGCCGTAGGTGTCGGCGTCGAGCCGGATGCGCGTCGCGAACGGGCGGCGGGCGCCGACCGCGTGCAGGCGGCCGAGGAAGCGGCCGATGCGTTCGCGCACCGCGGGGTCGGACAGTTCGGGGGTGCGTCCGCCGCGGCGCTCGAACAGCGCGAAGCGGAAGCCGGCGGCGGTGTGCAGGGTTTCGCTGTTCAGCCGCAAGGGCGGCACCGCCGGCACTTCGGCCTGCGCCAGGTCTTCGGCGAAGGCGTGCTCTTCGCGGATCTGCGCATCGGTCCAGCGGCCGGGGCGGTAGAACTTGGCGACCAGGGTCGGAGGCGGCGGCGTGGCGGTCGCCGGTGCGTCGGCCGCGGATTCGAGGCCGACGAGGAACACCCGGTTCTCGTAGCTGTTGAGCGCGAAGAACTGGCCGGATGTGCGGAACCCGGCGCGGGCTCCGACGGCATCGATCGCGTCGAGGATGGCGTCGGGCGAGAGCGTGGCGAAGGGTGTTGCGGGCGAGGACATAGGCCGAACTGTACAATCCGGCGGCGATGCCGGCCAATGACTATCTGCGCCGCATTCTCAACGCGCGCGTCTACGACGTCGCCATCGAGACTGCCCTGGACCCCGCCCCGCGCCTTTCGGCGCGATTGGGCAATCGCGTCCTCCTCAAGCGTGAAGACCTGCAGTCGGTCTTCAGCTTCAAGCTGCGCGGCGCATACAACAAGATGGTTCATCTCGACCGCGCGGCACGCGCGCGCGGGGTGATCGCGGCATCGGCGGGCAATCATGCGCAGGGCGTGGCCCTGGCCGCGCAGCGGCTCGGCTGCCGCGCGGTGATCGTGATGCCGGTGACCACGCCGCAGTTGAAGATCGATGCGGTGCGCAGCCGCGGGGCGGAGGTGGTCCTGCACGGCGATTCGTATTCCGACGCCTATGCGCACGCGCTGACGCTCCAGGAGAAGCGCAAGCTGACCTTCGTGCATCCGTTCGACGATCCGGACGTGATCGCGGGTCAGGGCACGATCGGCATGGAGATCCTGCGCCAGCACCATGCGCGCAATGGCGGCGGGGGAAATGGCGGCGCGAGCGCGGACGCCAGGCCCGATGCCAATCCGCCGCCGATCGATGCGATCTTCGTGCCGATCGGCGGGGGCGGGCTGATCGCGGGGGTCGCGGCCTACGTGAAGGCGCTGCAGCCGGAGGTCAAGATCATCGGCGTGCAGACCGTGGATTCCGACGCCATGGCGCGTTCGCTGGCCGCGGGGCGGCGGGTGCAGCTCGCCGAGGTCGGGCTCTTTTCCGATGGCACGGCGGTGCGCATGGTGGGCAAGCACACCTTCGATCTGTGCCGGCGCTACGTCGATGAGATCGTCACGGTGGATACCGATGCCTTGTGCGCGGCGATCAAGGACGTGTTCCAGGACACGCGGTCGATCCTCGAGCCGGCGGGCGCGCTGTCGGTGGCGGGCTGCAAGCAATACGCCGCGGGCAAGCGCCTGCGCGAGCGCACGCTGGTGGCGATCACGAGCGGTGCGAACATGAATTTCGATCGGCTGCGCTTCGTCGCGGAACGCGCCGAGGTGGGCGAGCAGCGCGAGGCGTTGTTCGCGGTGACCTTGCCCGAGGAGCGGGGCTCCTTCAAGCGCTTCTGCGCGCTGCTGGGCACGCGCGCGATCACCGAGTTCAACTACCGCATCTCGGACGCCGCGACCGCGCACATCTTCGTGGGCGTCGAAACCGCGGGGCGCGACGATGCGCGCGCCCTGGCGCGCAGCTTCGAGCAGGCGGGCTTCGCGGCGAGCGACCTCACCGACGACGAGCTGGCGAAGGAGCATCTGCGCTACATGGTCGGCGGGCATTCGCCGCTGGCGGTGGACGAGCGGGTGTTCCGCTTCGAATTCCCGGAGCGCCCGGGCGCGCTGATGCGCTTCCTGAGCGCGATGTCGCCGGCATGGAACATCTCGCTCTTCCATTACCGCAACCAGGGCTCCGATTACGGCCGCATCCTCGTCGGCATGCAGGCCCCCAAGCGCGACCGCGGCGCGGTCCGGCGCTTCCTCGCCGATCTGGGCTACCAGTATCAGGAAGAGACGGGAAGCGGCGCGTACCGATTGTTCCTGGGGTAGCGTACTGCGCCGCGTGCGCGGTGCGAGCGGCGACTGCGCCCCGCCGAGGCCGGCTATGGCATGGCAGAAAAAAGCCCGTTGTCGTGAGGTCCACGATCGGGCTTGGGTGGGGCTGGCGGCGCGCGACGGGATGCTGGAGATTCCGCTTTCGAGGTCAAGCGAGCTCCCGGGGCTTGTCGGGGGAGTGATCCCTATCGACCCGGAGCGGACCGTCGGCGCACGAAGGGCTCCGCAACCCCCTCTCCCGCGACGGCGGGAGAGGGCGGGGGTGAGGGCGGTTGCCATTGCTGCTGTCGACGGTAGTGCCCCATACCACCCGGCAACACAAACTTCG